>NZ_JAWJBP010000005.1:0-244325 GCF_046535935.1 Tritonibacter sp. SIMBA_163 | reverse complement strand
ATCCTCCCACCTATTAAGGGAATTGAATCAGCCGAGAGCCCTGCAATCAAGGGCGAGTTTTTCAACAAAATACGCCCCTTCTAGCCAGGGCAGATCGTCATGCAGCGCCGGACGTGAGCGGTGACTATGTCCCCTTGAAGCAGACCATTCGATCCCAAGAGCGATGACGCTTCGTGTATTCGTAGCTGGTGTTGAGCCCAGCACCCCAGGAAGCCCCCTGGAGGCGTCACTCAGGTCTGATCTCGCGCTGGTGGCGAGCAAGAAGCGCGACCAGTCTTCGGCCGGAAATCACCTTCTGGCGCTTGAGGTGGATGAGGCCCCGTTCGACCGGGTCGAGGTCAACGTCGTCTCCACAGACGCGAGCAATGGTGTCGGCGTAGACATCTGTTGCTGTGACGGGCACCTGACAATTTCTCCGCCGCTGATATCGGCTGAGGATCGTAGCGACAGCTTGCGTCGGCTTAATGGTCTTCATTGAAGTTCCCACTGCTTCTAAGCGACCTCGTGTCCAGGGTCGCACAATCGCAAGCCAGCCCCACTGCACCATGCTCAGGTTCATATAGGGAGGGCACAACGGCCCTCTGCCGGATCCGCCGCTTCATGCCATGAACCACACATCCACCCTATACGCAAAAGGCGCCGGAGCATCAGCCCCGGCGCCTCTATCAACGTCCTTCAGAGAGCAGCCCAAGGGCACGAGGCGGTACGTTTCGCCCTTGACACCCCTTGCGCAGACTTATGCTTCCGTTTGCGCATTCATCTGCTTTCTATGACTTGCCTCGCCGAAGCGATCGGCCTCTCAGTCCAGTGGCGTCAACAAGCGCAGATGGCGCGCCGTCTAAGTGGACCCATCCGAGATCTTATGGCCGGTCCGAGCGCCTCACTGGACCGGCTGCCTGGAGGAATGATTAAAAAGCCGAGTGAAGGTGGGATGCATCCCAGCCCTTCGAAACAGACCTTGGCTGCCCCATATGGTCTCGTCATCCGAAATTTGGCCCGATCAATACGAGAGGGTGCGACATCAACATATGGAGAAGGCGCCCAGCGGGCGCCCTACATCTTGCTCGAAGCTTAGCTTCGCGGGATCCTTGCCCCGATTTCGAGACAACTTTGCCCCGATTTTCACCCTCTGTAAGTCGGGCCAAAGTTGTCTCGATGTGATCTGAAAAACTACCTATATTCAATGGGTTAATTTGCGCCATTTTGGACCAGGAGCAAGGATCTCGCGAAAATCAGGGTAAGATCCCGCGAGGCCTTGAAATCAAAAAGGAAAAGCCCGCCGAAGCGGGCTTGATCTTCAGATCTGCGATGTCTGTTCAGGCTGCGTTTTTCGCGCAAACCAAGGCGCCGACATCGACCACGATGCCGCCGACTCCTGTTCGGTCAGGACTTCGAAATGCCGGGATTTTCCCCTGAAGTACTTCGGTGAAGAGGCGTTCGAAGCGACCCGCCCCACGCTGGCAGGCGTAAGAAATCGGGTGGAAATCTCGATCGCTGGAGCGATCAACTTCTGGCAAACAGGCAATCCTAGCCAGCAGCTCATCCAGATGCTTCCGGCCGAAGACAACATGGCGGACTGAGCCAGGTCCGGATCTGGGCACTAACGGCAGAACGATCCCTTCGCGATAGAGGATTTCGACCTGGCGTTTCGATGCCCCAAGATACTCAGGGACATCACGTAAGGGGACCGCGGTCTTGAACGCCTCGACCATCGGAACCGCGGTGGCCGCTTCGAAGACCATCCTCCCGCAGTCAACCTCGGTCGTATTGGCGGGGATCTCCCCGAGCTTCTTCAGGAGGCGCGACAGACGCGGACGGTCAATCCCGACAGCGGCGGCCAGGCTGTAAAGGGTGTGATAGCGCCGTTTGGTGATCTCTACACCCAGAACCGTGGTGCCGGGCTCCACAGCGGATTGCTTCACGATATGGTTTCGAAGGATGTCGCGGATCGGACCCGGATCAATCGAATTGCTCCGGCGGTCCAACCAGTCGAAGAGTGCGCCATAGTAGGCTAAAGCACCCGCCTGCACGGCATTGGCGGGAGACGTCTTGCGGATGGTGTCCAGAGCTTCCTCAACTGAGTCAGCACCTTCACTGTAGATCGAGAAACCGACATCCGTGGCTTCCTCGGTCTCTGCCGGGGACAGCTTGGACAGCTTGACCTTGTGGCCATGCTGTAGGACGCCGCCAATCATTTCGGACGCGGCCAGAACCTGTTCGAGTGTCTGATCAGCCAGCCATGATGTCTCAGGGATACCATCCCCCGCCAGCCGCCCGCGCAGCCAGTCGAGATAGGAAAGAGTTTCTTCGGTGGCGTTCACGGGCACCGCAATGGGCACCTCATTCAAGGCGACCCTGAGGCTGGTCGCAACTGCGTTGCTCGTCGGCGTAAGCCAGACCCCATGCCTGTCGCATCGCTTCACATGGCGGAAGCCCCAGATCAGGCGAAACTTCCAATCCGTCGGGCTGCCGTCTTCGACAAGGCAGGCGGGGCAATAGCGCTTGGCCTGCGGCAAGAGGAAGGATTTCGAGGTCGGCTCCCCACGGAACTCACCACCGCGCTGAAACACCCGAATGGCGTTCCGATGGAGATCGGCGGAGGGGTGTCCGGTTGCCTCTGCCAGACCGGCCACGGCTTCAGGGCGGCCGGAAACGAAGTGCTCATGGTGGATGCCGCAGTCCTTGAGGAGCCGCTCCATCCCACGACCGGTGTGGTACATGGACAGGCGATCAGCGTAGGATGGCAGGGTCTCTTGCGGATCGAAGGGCAGCATCGGCGACAGCATGGTCACTGTCCCCACCCGATGGCCTGCAACTCCCGCTGAACAGCCTCCCAGTCTGTCGCGCGGAAAGGCGTGACACCGACGCACTTGTCGGTCTTGCGAAAGACGGCCTCGGCCCGCTCCAGCGAGATTTCTTCCCATTTGCGGGTGACGGCGTCAGCCAAAATCCTCTTGCCAAGCTCGATACTGCGCCCGATCTGGCCGTGCCTGGCAAGTAGGATGCGTTCGGCAAGGGCACTATCGTCGGGGATGGTGAGCCCAAGAAACTTGGCGGAATACGCGATGTTCTTCGAAAAATTAGACGCCGCCTTGCTGCCCGGCTGGATATCGCCAAGGTGGAATTCCTGAAACCGGCGGAAGGTCTCTCCGGTCGGCTCGGACAGGATGGTATCCCGAAGGCTGGGAACACCAGCAATGATCAGGGCCACGCCGCCTGCAGACTGCATGATGTGCTTCAGGGACTGGATGGCCCCGGGCACATCACGACCTGGCCCTGGCCGAAAGATGTGGTGACATTCGTCGATGATAATCGTCCGGATCCCCACAAGGGCCAGGCGATGCATGACCATCTCCCAGGCGTCGGACGAACGCAGCCGGGAAACGACACGCCGGTAGCCCGTCCTCGCCAGGATCAGTTCTGCCAGCTTCTTGATGGTCGCGTCAGGCGGAACCGTAATATAGAGAGTGTTGCCCTCCTGTGTGTCGGTCATCTCGGTGAGGACGAGGTTCATGCGCAGCATCCGCTTGAGGAGCGCGGTCTTCCCATCCCCAGACCGTCCCAACACCATGAGCCCCCCACTTTCCCCGGTCAGCGGGTCGATCCGGGGCTGGGCCGTCATGCCCCCTTCGTCATCAATCTCGAAGAGGTCGAACAACTGATCCTCGAGTTCGTCCTCCACGCCGAAGCGCCAATAGCGCGCCTTCAGCCAGGAAGTCTTTTCGGTGATCGTTGTCGGCATCGCAGTCGCAGTCTTGCCCATAATCTCAGTTACTCCATCGTATGGTCGTTGCTGTCCTGTGTGGCGTGCTCGATCACAGGTGCCTTTTCGTCTTGGGTGGTGGGGGTGAGGGGCGCGATGTCGGACGTCTCACCGAGGTCACCCATCAGGTCGCGATACTCGCCCGCCTTGCGGCGGCGCTCCGCGGTGTCTGCGTGGCGCATAAAACGCTGTTCCTCATAAGCGAGGTCGTCGGCAGTTTTCGGCAGGGTGATGAGGCCGACCAGCCGCTTCAGGCGATAAGACTCGCGATTGGCGCTGTTGATCCAGTTGCGACGAGTGCGCTTCTCAATGTCGTCTTCATCGGTCTCTTCGGCTTGCTCTGCGATCAAGTCGAGTTCGGTCTTGCCGATCCATTTCTCATCGCATGCCGGCACGGTCAGCCAGAGGCCTTTGTCTGCGCGGACCGAGATGGCGCCGATATCTCCATCCCAGCGCAGGATCTCGACGTCATCCACCTTCTCGCGGAGGAACATCGTCATGAGCGCGTCCGACTGGTAGTCGATGTGGTGAACCCGTACGCCTTTTCGGGACAGCTTACGACGCGACCTGACGCCGAAGACTTCGCGCATTTCGGCACTGGTCAATGACCGGGGCGGGCATTCTTTGCGCGCCTTCTCCCACGCCTTGGCCGGGGTCATGCCGATCCCGTCGTGTTTCCTGGTGTGATAGGCATCAACCACCCAGCGGACGAGCCAACAGAGGAACGTTTCGAGCGTCAGAGTAGCGCGAGCGCCACCATCGTTTTCCCCACGCTCGACAACATTGCTAAACGCACGCCCAGAGAAGCGGAGAAGCAGGTCGCTGTGAACTGTCCGGAAAACACGTTCGATAAACGGCTTCAACCAAGGCTTGCCTGCAGGACAGCCGAGGTTGGTGATGCCGAGATCTGCGAGGATGTCATATGCGTCGTCCGTGATGTACTTGTCACCTCGGTCGAACACGATGGCTTCCGGCGCGCCTGCCATGGGCCAGCCGAACGTCGCACCAGCCGCGTCGGCAACTGGGGACTTGTCCATGTAGACCATCTCCAGCGTCTGGGCGAGCGGGCTCTCGACGCCATTTGGCACGATCTGCAGGGCCAGGAAGCAGCGGGTGTGAACGTCGATGGCGCCGGACAGGGTGACGCGACATGCCCTTCCGTCGAGACCGATCAGATTCTTAATGGACTGAGGCAGGTGGTCGAAGAGTTCAGTTTCCTTCATGAGAACGAAGAGGTCGACCGTGTACTCGTCGACCTCGACGCGCTCCAGAGCGCGCGAAGTCTCGACCCCCATGCCGAGGGTGTGAAGGTCCTTGTATGCCTGATCACGACTCTTCCTGCGCAGGGCATGATCCATTGGCGCAAGCTCTCGGATCTTGTCTGCGATATACCCGTACCCGGGACGCTTCAGCTTGGCTGCCGGGACTGGCAGTCGTTCACGGCGCTCGTTTTCGGCGTCGATTGCGGATTGAACGCTTTCGACAAAGGACTTCACCGTTGGACGCTCTTGGTCCCAAAGCATGTGGAGGTGACGCTCGATGAAGGTATCGGTGGCATCGTCATAGCGTTTGTACTGGCCGCAGTTGCGATACTTGTCGAACAGGCCATCATCGCCGTCGATCTTCCAAGCCCAATACCATTTCCACATGGTATGCCCGCACTTGAACCCCTGGTGGAATTCGACTGCGCGCTCGTAGTGCTTTTTGCTTTTTTGGACCCTGGCCCCGCCCCGTTTCGCTTCGCGCATGGACAGGGCGGCCAGGTACTCACTGTAACACTTGGCACCGTTCGCCACGATGCTCACGATCTTGTTGCAGAAGTCATCTCGAACAAGATCGAGTTCGCCAGCATCCAACATATCTTGGATCGCCAAGACATGCTGCTTACGGAACTTCTGACGGGCGACCTCTGTCACGACACGCTCGCTGCGACGGATCCGCTCGCGGGCCGTCGGCTGTGCCAGAGGACGTTTCAAGATCTGCAGCGTGCCGTAGTTGTTGTCCGTGACAACGGCGTCGTAGCCATAAATGCTGACCGCGCTCTCGTGGCACTCGCCACCGTCGGGATCGCACCATTCCTCCCAGAAGACATGATAGCCTTCCGGGCGCAGTTCGAGCACGCGGCCTTTCCGAACGCCGATCTGAAAGTCGCAACCCTTTTCGAGAAGGACCTTGATTTTCTTCTTGAAGGGGAAGGCCATCAGGCAGACTCCCCTCGAACGATCATGGTGCGCCCAGTGATCTTGTGCGGGCAAAACAGCTTCGCGTTGCCGAACCGGATGGCTCGTGCGACGCTGCGAAAGCCCTCTCCGGCGACGCCAATGCCGGTGAGGAAGTCAGCAATGCTGATCGGACCTTCAAGAGAACGCAGACACTTGCGGACGTAGGCATCAAGTGCTGGCTCAGGGTCGCGCGCCGAGTGAAAGAGCTTCGCATTGTGCAGCTCGATGGGATTGATGTTCCGTTCGGTGACAGTCCGGACATCATCGCAGATATTGCCGATGGCCGCCTGGCGGATGCAGGCCATCGTCGTACGATACATGTATGTCTGCGCGATACGTTCCGGCTTCACCGAAATGCAGACGCGGCGACCACCTTGGAATGTCACCCTGAAATCGAAGAAGTGCTCCGAAGGCTTACCGTTGGGCAAGACGAACGGCAGCGATGCCAGCTGTTCTTCAATGTCCAGGAAGTCAGGACGGTAGATGAAGCACAGGGCAGCGTTGTGTTCATACAAGCTCGCGAAGCCGAGACGCTGTCGGCTCTCACCCCGGTGGAAGACCAACTCGCCGACGAAGTGCTTTTTCGTCGACTTAGGGATCGCGCGTTTTGCGCGACTGCGGAGAGGCTTGCGCGGTTGCGGATTGTGGGGAGCCTCGCTCTTGACGGAGCTGTTCTCGTCCATCTGAGTGCTCGAGAAGACCGATCCGTTCACGTGGGTTGTGGAGGAATGGTTGATAGAGTTGTTCTCGTCGTTCTGCATTAGTTCTTCTCTCTAGGCACAGGGAGACCGGTCCCGATCCACTCAGAATCCGGTTGGCCTGCATGTCGTATTGATGGGGTGAAGTTCAGGCGGGCGGCGGGTTCGATGCATGACACATCACCCGAGCGCTCAGGCCGCCGTTGGGTATCAAGAAAGTTTCAGGCTCAGGCATATCTCCATCGGTCCGCTGCGGCGGTGCCGCGCGGGTAAGTTTGTCGATAGAGGGCGAGGTCCAAAGTTGCCGTGGTGCCTTGAGGCATCTATGTTCGGCGCATTACTAGGGCGGACCCGCCCCAACTTTCAGCGCGCGCCCGAGTGGCGCGCGTTTTTTCGTTTCTGGTCGCTGCCGCTGATGTTTCCTTTCTGTTGGTCAATGCGAGCGATCATGATTTCAGGGCCGGCGAAATCTCACAATTACGCCAACAGGTCAATCAATTCCTTGATTTTATTGAATTATTCCAGATAACAAAGCTTGCTTTTGATTTTCGCAAACTCAGGTCGAAGCACCACTCGGCGTCCTTCTCGCCAGCTTTTTGGGGCGTCGCTTCCTAGACAGAATATCAATGGCGCTTCACCTATGGAACCTGCCCAGCTGGCAAAGGTGTGGATTGACTGTCTCGATAACTCAATGCGGAGATTGGCATGTCGAACACCCTTTGCAGTTAGTTTGCGATCCGATGATAGAACCAAAGAAGCTCTTCGGAGCTACCTACAGGGACGTTGCTCGGCGCGGAGACCGCTGAGCCCACAGCGACACAACGACCGAGCAGTCCTCCATCGGGTTGCAACAGTTCACTTAAACTCTTCCTCTTAAGGGCGTGCGCCGCGGCATATGAAATTCCAAGAACGTCTCTCAGGTCATGCCCCGTCGGGTAGTTTAGGTCTGGGTGATGGGCATTGTACCTGATCAGGAGCTCGGCTGCTCTAAACCAGCTCAACAAGTTAACGTGGCTGCGATGGAAAATGGAATGTGACTGAGCCGAAAATTGGAGAAGGCATGACTTGCAGTAGAAGTTCTGCCGCGTCTTCAGAAATCCCACGATTGCATTTTCGCACTTCGGACATCGCACTCCGTCCGGCCAGCGTGTGGCAATAAGGCGGTTTCGGCACGCTCGCTCGGTCGGCCATGTCCCTGCAACGCCTGCTTCGGGCAGGCGCAAGAGAAGTCTAATCATGTGTAAACGGCGCTTGGCCAACGGGGAAAGGTCTTTAGACATACCCTACCGAATATTGGAGGTTTCTGTCAGCTCCACCCCCTTCAACGCCAAAGAAACTTGGCGCGCCTCAAGTCGGCACCAAGAAATAGCCTTGAATCGTCTCTTTGCTGGATCAGGTGATATCTGGCCAGATCAGGCTTGTCTCGGGTTTGACAACCTGCAGATTTGTGCCTGTCACGGGAACAATCTCTCAAGGTAATAAACCGCGAAAAACTCTCTAAAAAACGAGGCAAGTACTCGGAGCTTCTGAGATCGATGCGATGCGATAGCCCCTGTCCTGGATGCGAATTTGCAATTCGCAAAGCAGTGTCCAGAACTCAAAAATTGCAGCACGTCGAGCGATTTTGCGAGAATCGAAACTTGCGAAAAAGTAATAAAAATCAAATAGATGTACTCCCTCCTCCGAATCGGGCAGAAGCTAGCGCGCTCCAGAATCACTGCTCATCGAAGGGGAAATGGCAAACCGTATTAGGTACTCACTACTAAGTCCGCTTTAGGGAACACTACGGTGATCCACGAAGCGAGTCGCGCCTGCAATTGACGAGATCCAGCGATCTTCAATTGCCGCATCGAACTAACCGCAAACAGTACTCTCCCCTAATAACCAGCACCACGTGTTGCGGCCGGATAATTTCCAGCCGTATGTCTATCCGTGCTCATGAGCATGGTCTCAATACTTCTTGAAAGGACCACCATGACTAAAATCAAGTTTATCGATGCCCGTTTCCCCGACGGAGACCTGGACGAGATTGGTATCAAGCGCCGCTTCGAGGAACACCTTCGAAAGCTCAGAGCTGTGCGTGACGGGGTGACGCCCCACGCGCCGGGAGACTTCGCGGACGCCCTCCGTTGGGAAGGTGATTTGAGCGAAGTGCAGATTTCCAGCAATGACCGAAAGAAGATCCTTCGCAGGGCGCAGTACCTTGTGCAGCGCCGAACCGCTTTATCCGGCACCAGCCATCTTTCCAGTGACGACAAGCGCAAGTTGGCGGTGCTCCGCAACGGTGTGGATCTTGTCGAGATCAAATCCGAACACCGCGCCGATGAGATCGCTGCCGCGATACACGCGGATATGCCCTGGATGACGCCCGCGACCGACTTCCTCTGGAAGGCGATGCGTCGGTCCGTTAACGTTGGCGAGCCGGGGTTCCGCTTGCCACCCGTTCTCCTCGACGGACCGCCGGGGATCGGCAAGAGCATGTGGTCTCGCCAGCTTGGTCGGCATCTGGGAGTGCCGCGCTCCGCGATCGAGGGTACGGCCGAGCAGGCGTCCTTCGTAGTCAACGGATCGCAAAAGGGCTGGGGTAACACCTTCCCAGGGCGTCCCATTCAAACCATCCTCCAAAGCCTCTGCGCAAACCCAATTATCGTGATCGACGAAATAGAGAAGGCGGGCAAACCGACTTCCACGACCGGACAGACCTACGGGCTGCAGGAAGGGTTGCTCCCCCTTCTGGAGCGATCTTCGGCAGCCACCTGGAAGTGCCCATATTTTCAGATCAACTTCGACATGTCCTGGATCAGTTGGGTCCTGACCTCCAACTCCTTGGCCACTTTGTCAGCGCCGTTTCTCAGCCGCCTTGATGTTCTTCGCCTCTCGCAGGTTTCATGCGCCCATTTGATCGAGTTTGCCCGTCGGGAGGGGCAGAAACGCGGACTAAGCCAGCCCTCTGTTGACGCCTTGGCCGAGGCGCTGGAAACCGCCTGCCGGACCACCCAGTTGAACTTGCGTCACGTGATCAGGATGCTGGAGAGGGGACAGGTGTTGGAGGCGGCGGGGACGCGTCACTGAGTGGGCATGCAAATTGTAGGCGCAAGTTAGAGCGAAAAAGCTATAGGAAGGCCCAAGAGATTTTCGCAAGCCCTTGCAGGTGCATAATTTTCGTATGACGTGTGTAAGCTTCACGAGAGGTGCTGACGGGTGGTGATCAGGGCTGGATGACCCTTTCGAGATCAAGCCATTACGATAAGGGGGACTATCGTGAATTTTGTGCGCTGACGTGGTAACTGCTCGAAGAGGAGAGCCACGTATGAGCATCGACAAAGACCTGCTGGACCGCCTGATGGAAGGACGTTCACCCGGCAACCTGCACTGCAACTCGCTCGCGCAAACCTCGCCGCTCTCCAACCGCTTTTCATCTCGGGCCCGCGCGGCGGCCTTCTGTCTGGCTCGAACTTTGATGGAGAAGGTCATCGTGGCATCTATCGCGTAAAATGTCGCATCCGCTTCTGACCATGATAAGGTGAGAAACACATGGGCTGCAAATCCCGGTGCTCAATCGCAGATATCCTGAGAGAAACTCGATTATCCAGATCGCGCGAACTTGCATAAAGCACTGATACGTCTCATTCTATGGTTGATTTACACCAAGGTGCTTCATGTCGACTGCCGTTAATCAGAACCCCGAGCAATTGGCTCGAGACCGAATTGACGAATTACTCCGTGCGGCGGGCTGGGTCGTGCAGGACAAGTCAGCCATCGACTTCGGTGCAGGCCTCGGGGTCGCCGTTCGAGAGTATCAGACAGATATCGGCCCCGCGGACTATGTGCTGTTCGTTGATCGATCTGCCGTCGGAGTCGTCGAAGCAAAGCCTGAGACATGGGGCGAGAAGCTGACAACGGTCGAGGATCAGTCCTCCGGATATGCGAACGCTCGGTTGAAATGGGTCAGCGACGCGGGGCCGTTGCCCTTCGTGTACGAAAGCACCGGCACGATCACAAGGTTTACCGATGGCCGGGATCCGTCGCCGCGGTCTCGCGAGGTCTTCACTTTCCACAGGCCGGAAACCCTGAAGTCTTGGTCGAATGCTCCGTTTTCATTCAGAACCGGACTGAGCAAGCTGCCAAAACTGAACACCGATGGCCTTCGCGACTGCCAGATCACGGCGATCACCAACCTCGAGACATCTCTCCAGGCCGGGAAGCCGCGAGCTCTCGTCCAGATGGCGACTGGGTCAGGAAAGACCTTCACCTCCATCACCCAGGTCTACCGCCTGCTGAAACACGCCGGTGCGCACCGCATCCTGTTCCTTGTCGACACAAAGAACCTTGGCGAACAGGCCGAGCAGGAGTTCATGGCCTATGTCCCGAACGACGACAACCGCAAGTTCACCGAGTTGTACAACGTTCAGCGTCTCACGTCGCCTTCGATGGCTGGCGATACCCAGGTCGTCATTTCCACCATCCAGCGGATGTATGCCACACTGAAAGGCGAGGATCTCGACGAAAGCCTCGAGGACGAAAATCCAGCGGAACAGAAGTTTCGGCCCAAGACGCCGAAGCCGGTCGTCTACAACCCCAAGCTCCCGCCCGAGACCTTCGATGTCGTGGTGATCGACGAATGCCACCGCTCCATCTACAACCTCTGGCGCCAGGTCATCGAATACTGGGATGCCTTCCTTGTCGGCCTGACCGCCACACCGGACAACCGCACCTTCGGCTTCTTCAAGAAGAACGTCGTCAGCGAATACACCCATGAGAAGGCCGTCGCCGACAAGGTGAACGTCGGCAACGAGGTCTACATCATCGAGACCAAGGTCACCAAGGGCGGCGGCAAGGTGCAGGCCGAACAGCTGGTCGAAAAACGCGAACGGGCAACCCGTGCAAAGCGTTGGGAAACCCAGGATGTCGACGAAGCCTATGCCGCCACACAGCTCGACCGCTCCGTTGTCGCGCCGGACCAGATCCGCACCGTCATTCGCACCTTCCACGACCAGTGGCGCGATATCTTCCCGGGCCGCAACGAACTCCCCAAAACCCTTATCTTCGCCAAGACCGACAGCCACGCCGACGACATCATTCAGACCGTCCGCGAGGAATTCGGCGAGGGCAACGAGTTCTGCCGTAAGATCACCAACGGCGCGAAGAACCCGAAATCCTCGCTCACCTCGTTCCGCAACGAATACTACCCGCGCATCGCCGTCACCGTGGACATGATTGCCACCGGCACCGATGTGAAGCCGCTCGAATGTCTCCTCTTCATGCGCGACGTGAAATCGAAGAACTACTTCGAGCAGATGAAGGGCCGCGGCACCCGCGTAGTCAAACCCGATGACCTGAAAAAGGTCTCCCCCTCCGCCACCGCGAAAACCCATTACGTCATCGTCGATGCGGTGGGCGTCACGAAATCGGTTAAGACCGCCAGCCAGCCGCTCGACAGCAAGCCCTCGATCCCGTTCAAGGATCTCGCCATGAACCTGATGATGGGCGACCGGACCGAGGAAACCGTCAGCTCCCTCGCAGGGCGTCTGGCGCGTCTGGATCACAAGTTGACGCCCGAAGATCAGGAGAAGGTCACCGAACTGGCAGGCAAGCCTCTGTCCGCCGTCATCCGCGACCTCTTCGATGCCATCGACCCGGACAAAGCCGAGGCCGACGCCATCGCCGCTGGCCACCCCGAGCCCGACGATGCCGCCATGAATGCCGCGCGCGAAAACCGCATCAAGCAGGCCGCTAACGTCTTTACCGGCCCGCTGATCAACACGCTCGACACGATCCGCCGCGATACCGAGCAGACCATCGACCATGATACCATCGACGAGGTGATCGCTGCCGCATGGGCGGGCGACGCGGATGAGAATGCCAAGGCCATCGCGCAGGAGTTCGAGGACTACCTCAAGGAACACCGCGACGAAATCGAGGCGCTGACCATCTATTTCGACACGCCCGCCCGCCGGGCCGAGGTCACCCTGTCGATGATCAAATCCGTGCTGAAGAAACTGACCGAGGATCGCCCCCGCCTTGCGCCGCTCAACGTCTGGCGCGCCTTTGCGCATCTGGATGACTACAAGGGCGAGACGCCGAATGGCGATCTGACAGCCCTCGTGGCGCTGATCCGGCGGGTGACGGGGCTGGATGACAAGCTGACGCGGAATTCCGACCGGGTGCGCCGCAACTTCCAGAACTGGATCATGCAGCGCCACTCCGGTGCGGGCGCCAAATTCAGCGACGCCCAGATGGACTGGCTGCACATGATCCGCGATCACCTGATCAGCTCTTTCACCATCGAGCGCGACGATCTGGAACTGGCCCCCTTTGACGGCAAGGGCGGGATGGGGCAGATGTATCACCTCTTTGGCGATCAGATGGAGGACGTCATGACCGAGATGAATGAGGCGCTGTCGGCATGACGGAACTACCCAGTTCGTGGACTACCTGCCCAATTGGCGAAGTGCTTGTGTCCGTAGAAATGACGGCGAAAGATGAACCGGATCGTGAGATCTGGTATGTTGATATTTCCAGCATCGACAATCAGAGCAACAAGGTAGTCGACCCGAAAAGGATGGCACTATCATCGGCGCCATCGAGAGCGCGGCAAAAAATCATCGCAGGCGACACTCTTTTCTCAACTGTACGGCCGTATCTCAGGAAGATTGCGGCAGTCCCGGAAAAGTATGATGGCGAAATTGCATCTACTGGCTTTGCGGTCCTGCGTCCTGCCGAAGGTATTCATCACCGATACATCTTCTATAAGTCTGTTTCGCACGATTTTGTCTCGGCGCTTACCGGCGAGCAATATGGCGTCAGCTATCCTGCGGTTAAGGAAGAACAGGTCCGATCACAAGAGTTGCAACTTCCCCCGACCAACGAACAACGCCGGATCGTGGAGCGGATCGAGGCGATGTTCGATGAGATCGACCATGGGGTGGAGAACCTGAAGAAGGCCAGAGCGACCCTTGGCCTCTACCGCCAATCCCTGCTCAAATCCGCCTTCGAAGGCCGCCTGACCGCCGACTGGCGCGCCCGCAACGCTGATAAACTGGAAACCCCCGAAACCCTTCTGGCCCGCATCCGATCCGAACGCGACACCCGCTACAAATCCGCCCTCGACGACTGGCAAAAAGCCCTGACCGACTGGCGCGAGAACGGCGAAGAGGGGAAAAAGCCGTCGAAGCCTCGGCTGCCATCCGAAATAGACAAAATTTCAGCGTCCGAACTCGCGGAACTCGAAGAAATCCCCGAAAATTGGCTTTGGGCTCGGCTCGGCGATCTGCTGTGGCTGTCCTCGCAGAATGGAGTTTACAAACCTGCTTCTGATTACGGGAGTGGAACAAGTATTGTCCGGATAGACGATTTTTACGACGGAGAGTTGATCCGTCTATCGGGCTTCAAACGATTAAAGTTGAGTGTTGAAGAGCAGAAACAGTACCAAGTTGAGGTCGGTGACCTTTTGGTAAATCGTGTGAATAGTCTGGATTACCTCGGAAAATGCGCTCCGGTCCCACCCCTCAGCGAAGTAGTGGTGTACGAGAGCAACATCATGAAATGCCACCCGATTTCGACTGGCACGTCAGCTGATTGGATCGCTCGTTATCTTTCTAGTCAACGCGGAAGGGATAGAATCCGAAAGCATGCGAAACATGCAGTGAATCAGGCAAGCATTAACCAGACAGATGTTGGTTTGACTATCGTTTCCATTTGCTCTCCCCAAGAACAAGCCGAGATCACCCGCATCCTCGACGAACGCCTCTCCGCCGCCGATGCGCTGGAGGCCGAGATCGACGCCGGCCTAACCCGCGCCGAAGCCCTGCGCCAGTCCATCCTGAAACAGGCCTTCTCCGGCAAACTCGTGCCGCAAGACACCGAAGACGAACCCGCCGCCGACCTCCTCGCCCGCATCAGGGTCGAGAAGGCCACCAAGCCCAAGAAACGGAGAGCCACCGATGCCTGACGTTATCAGCTTTCAGGATGCCCTCGATGCGACAGAGGGTGAGGACAAGGCGCTTCTGATCGGGAACGGCTTCTCGGCCCAATACTTCAACTACGCCAACCTGCTGGCGGAGACCCAGCTGGAAGAGGGGAGCCCCATTAGGAACCTCTTCGAGGGGCTCGGCACCGTGGACTTCGAAGCTGTGATCCGTGCCCTTGAGGATGCAACGCTTGTAGAGAAGGCCTACAGCAATGATAAACATGCGGCTCAGCTGGAAACTGATGCTCAGAATGTCAGGGAAGCGCTTGTCACGGCGGTGAACGCGACACACCCAGCGCATCGGGAAGACTTGGCCTTCCAATACGAAAGCGCTGCCGCATTTCTCAAAAACTTCGGTACCGTCTTCTCGCTGAACTATGATCTTCTCTTGTATTGGGTCAATTTGGAAAAGCGTCTTTTGAAGGGTGGCTTTGGCCTTGGGGAGGACGTTGATGAAGGTCGATTTAGGGGGCCGTTTCTTGAGGAGTCCTACTGCCATGTTTTCAATCTTCACGGCGGGTTACATCTTTTCCAGAATGAAGTTGGTGATGTTTACAAGGCTCTGAATTACGGCGATGGCGTCATTTCCAATATCTCTGAAGAGATTGCCAGCAGAGGGCGCCTTCCACTTTATGTGGCCGAAGGAACGACTTCTTCGAAGCTAAAGAAAATCAAGTCCGTCGAGTATCTCCGGCATTGCCTTCAAACGCTTCAAGACAATACGGCCGCCGTTTTTGTATATGGGCACAGCGCTGACCCGAATGATGCACATATCTACCACGCCATATTCAATTCCAAGGCCCCGCATGTCTACTTCGGGATTTTCAAGCCGGATGAAGAAAGCATCAAGAGATTGGACGCGGAGCTGGCGAAGTACAAAAAGCTCGGCGGTGACAAAGTCTCCTACAGCCTGTTTGACTCAGAGAGCGCGCATGTCTGGGACGCAGAATAGCATCAGGTCACCGCAAACAACGGTGAGAATTTATAACAGATCATATTTCGATGGTTTTACCAGTATCGGAGCAAAGGTTGGGTCATGAGCACGTTTGACAGCACGAAACTCCCGCTTCCGCAGGTCCTGAAGGATATCACGGATGGGGTCATACAACTCCCTGATTTCCAGCGCGGCTGGGTGTGGGACGACGAGCATGTGAAATCCCTTCTGATCTCGATCGCGCGGTCGTTCCCTGTGGGTGCGGTCATGATGCTGGATACCGGCGGTGAGGTGCGCTTTCAGGTCCGCCCGGTGGAGAACGTCGAATTCAGCGGCGGCTTGCCCGATCCGGAAAGGCTGATCCTTGATGGACAGCAACGCCTGACCTCGCTGACCCAGGTGTTGGCCCTCGACAAGCCGGTGAAGACCTTTGACCCAAAGGGCAAAGCCATTGATCGACACTACTATATCGACATCGCGCTGGCCCTCGAAGAAGATCGGCTGGAGGATGCTTTCATCTCGGTTCCGGCTGATCGGATGATCAAAACGAACTTCGACCGGGACATCGTGATGGACCTGTCGACCACGGAGATGGAGATAAAGAACTTCCACTTCCCATGCTCGCAGATCCTGAGCTCGGACGATTGGGAGGAGGCGCTGCACGAGCACGCGCCGGACCGCTTCGGTGAGTTCATGAAGTTTCGCAAGCAGGTGCTGGCGGCGTTCAGGAGCTACCAACTGCCTGCGATCACGCTCGGCAAAGCGACCTCGAAGGAAGCGGTGTGCCTTGTGTTCGAGAAGGTAAACACCGGCGGCGTCCCTCTGTCCGTTTTCGAACTGGTGACGGCGACCTTCGCCGCCGATAACTTCAATCTCCGGGACGACTGGTACGGCAGCCGGCTTCGGAAGGTCGAGGGCAGGGTCGAACGGTTGTCGAAGGAGCCGATTCTGAAGGGGATTGAACCTGCCGACTTCCTGCAGGCGATTTCCATCCTCCAGAGCTCGGAACGCCGGAAGGCCGACATCGCTGCGGGCAAGACCGGAAAGCAGATCTCGGCCGTCTCCGCGAAAAGGTCGACTGTTCTATCCCTGTCTCTCGACGACTACCAGACCTGGGCTCCCGCAGTGGAGGCCGGCTTCATCCTTGCGGCCAAGTTCATGCGCAAGCAGTGCTTCTTCACAGGGCGGGAACTGCCGTACCGGACGCAACTGGTTCCTCTGGCAGCGGTTCTCTCCCAGATCAAGAACCGTTGGCTGGAGCCGAAGATCTATGACCGACTTTCGAAGTGGTTCTGGTGTGGAGTCCTGGGCGAGCTGTATGGCGGTGCGGTCGAAACGAGGATCGCGAACGACTACGAGGAGTTGATGCGATGGGTGATCGATGGTGGCGAACCCAGTGATACACCGCGTACCATCGGAGATGCCGCGTTCCAGGAGAGCCGCCTCGACACGCTCAGATCCAGAAACAGTGCAGCTTACAAGGGCTTGAACGTGTTGATTCTTCGAGAAGGGGCGAAGGACTTCTTCTGGAAAGCGAGTATTCAGGAACTTGATGGGGAAGACATCGCCCTCGACATTCATCACATCTTCCCGAGGGCGTGGTGCGAGGACGAAGGGATCTCTGCAAACACATTCAACTCCATCGTCAACAAGACCCCGATTTCCTACAAGGCAAACCGAATGATCGGTCGTAAGGCTCCCTCCGAATACCTTGCATCGCTGCAGGCACATAAGCAGGTCGGCCTGGAAGACACCGAGATGGACGCCATCCTCGCTTCGCATCGGATTCCGGTTGCTCAGCTGCGTTCGAATGAGTTCGCGGAATTTTATAAGGTCAGGAAGACGAACCTGCTGCAGCTCATCGAGATCGCCATGGGTAAAGCCCCACAGCTTGATCAATCCAATTCCGATCAGTTGCCTTCTCAGGAAGCCGACCAAGACGAACTCGTGTGAAAGGACACTGAATGAACACCGCACCGATCATTTCCAAGGTCTGGTCCTTCTGCACGACGCTGCGCGATGACGGGGTCGGCTATGGCGACTACCTTGAGCAGCTCACATACCTGATCTTCCTGAAGATGGCGGACGAATATTCGAAGCCGCCCTATAAACGCGATATCGGCGTGCCTGTCGAGTACAACTGGGAAAGCTTGACCGCTTTGGTGGGCGCGGATCTTGAGTCCCACTACGTCAAGGTGCTTCGCGAATTGGGCCAGCAAAAGGGCATGCTGGGACAGATCTTCACAAAGGCGCAAAACAAGATCACCGATCCCGCCAAGCTGTTCCGGCTCATTGCCATGGTCGATGGCACCAAGTGGATCATGCTGGGCGCCGACGTGAAGGGCGACATCTACGAGGGACTTCTGGAGCGGAACGCCGAGGACACCAAATCCGGTGCGGGACAGTATTTCACGCCGCGTTCGCTCATCCAGGCGATGGTGGAATGCGTCCGCCCTGAACCCGGCAAAACCATCGCCGACCCGGCCTGTGGGACTGGCGGATTCTTCCTGGCGGCTCATGATTTCCTGACGGATCCAAATAATCACGCGCTCGACCGTGAACAGAAGGAATTCCTGAAGAACGGGACATTTCATGGGAATGAGATCGTCGCAGGCACGCGTCGCCTATGCCTGATGAACATGTTCTTGCATGGCATCGGGGAGATGGCGGGCGAACCGAGCGTTTCGCCCGCAGACGCCCTAATCTCATCGCCGTCCGACACAGTTGATTTGGTGTTGGCGAACCCGCCTTTCGGCAAGAAAAGCTCGATGACCTTCACAAACGCCGAAGGGGAGCAGGAAACCGAGGATCTGACCTACAACCGGCAGGATTTCTGGGCCACGACGTCAAACAAACAGCTGAACTTCGTTCAGCACATCCGCACCATGCTGAAGACCACCGGGCGGGCCGCAATCGTGGTGCCGGACAATGTGCTGTTTGAGGGCGGCGCGGGCGAAACGATCCGCCGCAAGCTGCTGCAGAACACCGATCTGCATACGATCCTGCGGCTGCCGACAGGGATCTTTTATGCACAAGGGGTCAAGGCGAACGTCATCTTCTTCGACAATCGCAGCGCCAGCAAGGAGCCGCAGACCTCGCAGGTCTGGTTCTATGACTATCGGACGAACGTGCATCACACGCTCAAGCAGAAGCCGATGACCTATGCCCACCTTGAGGATTTCATCGCCTGCTACAACCCGGCGAACAGGCATGAACGCACCGCGACCTGGAGCGAGGACACCCCTGATGGGCGTTGGCGGGCCTATACGCGTGAAGAACTGCTGTCACGCGACAAGGCCAGTCTGGATGTGTTCTGGCTCAAGGACAGTTCCATGACCGATCTCGACAGCCTGCCGGAACCTGACATCCTGCTCGAGGAAATCCTCGAAAACCTAGGCGCAGCGATGGAGAATTTCGCGGCGGTCCGGCAAGCGAGTTGAGGCCGAAGCGGCTTTGCAGCCGCAGAAGCACTCCACCAAAGCGGCGTTCCCAGAAATAGTATGGGCGCCCAGTGGGCGCCCTATATATTGATCGAAGCATGTCTTCGCGGGATCCTTGCCCCAATTTCGAGACAACTTTGCCCCGATTTACACCCTCAATGGGTCCAGGGTCCACGGCGGTTGGTGGCAAAGTTCTCTCCGTAGCCACCAGCACGCAGGTTGGGCTTGCGGGTCTTGGGTTCCTGCACCTCGACCTCTATTCCGTGATCCTTGGCGTATTCCAGCGCCTCTTCCTTGCTGTCAAAGCGCAGGCGCACCTGGCTTTGCGTATCGGAGGAAGACGTCCAGCCCATCAACGGATCGACTTCGCGCGCAGTGGTTGGGACATAGTCCAACACCCACTTTCGCGTCTTGGCCATGCCAGAGGTCATGGCGTTTCGTGCTGGCCGGTAAATCCGCGCGCGCATGGCTGTCTCCTCAAGAAGATTCCTTTGCACCTATATGCGATGGATGCGCGGGCGCGGCAAGATTTCAAATAGATCGTCTTTAAGACGGGTTGCCCTGATGCCACCCCGCCCCGCCACATGCAAAGGCCATCTCGTTTGACTTGCCCCTTGAAGTAGAACAAAAACGGACCAACCTTTCTGTGCGTGCCCGACGAAGGAGTCGCAGATGCCATACGCCCATTCCGACAAGACCCTGCCGATGATGGCTGACCGCGTGCCAGAGCGGCGCGAGAAGCTGGAGGGCGGCAGAAGTTTTGTCATGCACACCGCATTCTCGCCCGCGGGGGACCAACCTACCGCCATCGCGGAGCTGAGCCAGGGGGTGCTGGACGGGGAGCGGGACCAGGTGCTCTTGGGCGCGACCGGTACTGGCAAGACCTTTACCATGGCCAAGATCATCGAGGAGACCCAACGCCCGGCGATCATCCTTGCCCCCAACAAGACGCTGGCGGCGCAGCTCTATGGCGAGTTCAAGGGCTTCTTTCCGGAGAACTCGGTCGAATATTTCGTGTCCTTTTACGACTATTACCAGCCCGAGGCCTATGTGGCCCGCTCGGACACCTATATCGAGAAGGAAAGCCAGATCAACGAGCAGATCGACCGGATGCGCCACTCGGCCACCAGGTCGCTGCTGGAACGCGATGACGTGATCATCATTGCCTCGGTCTCCTGCATCTACGGCATCGGCTCGGTCGAGACCTATTCGGCGATGACGCAGGATCTGGTGGTCGGCAAGGATTATGACCAACGTCAGATCATGGCCGATCTGGTGGCCCAGCAATACAAGCGCAACGATCATGCGTTTCAGCGCGGCTCTTTTCGGGTGCGCGGCGACACGCTGGAAGTCTTTCCGGCCCACCTTGAGGACCGCGCCTGGAAGCTGTCGTTCTTTGGCGAGGAGCTGGAGGCGATCACCGAATTCGACCCGCTCACGGGCGAGCGCACCGGCACCTTCGAAAAAATCCGCGTCTACGCAAACTCGCACTACGTGACGCCAAAGCCGACACTCAATCAGGCGGTGATCTCTATCAAGGAAGAGCTGCGCCAGCGGCTCGACAGTCTCGTAAACGAAGGCAAACTGCTGGAAGCACAACGGCTGGAGCAGCGCACCAATTTCGACATCGAGATGCTGGAAGCCACCGGCCATTGCAACGGGATCGAGAACTACTCGCGCTATCTGACCGGCCGCGCGCCGGGTGAGCCGCCCCCGACGCTGTTTGAATTCATCCCCGACGACGCCATCGTCTTTGCCGATGAAAGTCATGTTTCGGTGCCGCAAATCGGCGGCATGTACAAGGGCGACTACCGGCGCAAGTTCACCCTGGCCGAACACGGGTTCCGCTTGCCCTCCTGTATGGACAACCGACCGCTGAAGTTCGAGGAATGGGACGCCATGCGGTCGCAGTCGGTGTTTGTCTCCGCCACCCCGTCCGCCTGGGAGCTGGAACAGGCCGGCGGCGTGTTCTCGGAACAGGTGATCCGCCCCACGGGCCTGCTGGATCCGCAGGTGGAGATTCGCCCCGTCGACATGCAGGTGGATGACCTGCTGGACGAGATCCGCCGGGTGTCCGAACGCGGCTACCGCACCCTTGCGACGGTGCTGACCAAGCGCATGGCGGAGGATCTGACCGAATACCTGCACGAACAGGGCATCAAAGTGCGCTACATGCACTCTGACATCGACACGCTGGAGCGGATCGAGATCCTGCGCGACCTGCGGCTGGGGGCCTTTGACGTCTTGGTGGGGATCAACCTGCTGCGCGAGGGGCTCGACATTCCGGAGTGCGGGCTGGTGGCCATTCTCGATGCCGACAAGGAGGGGTTCCTGCGCTCCGAAACCTCGCTGATCCAGACCATCGGTCGCGCGGCGCGCAACGCCGATGGCAAGGTGATCATGTATGCGGATCGCATCACCGGCTCCATGGAGCGGGCGATCGGAGAGACCGACCGCCGCCGCGAGAAACAGATTGCTTATAATGAAAAGCACGGCATCACGCCCGAGACGGTGAAGAAGAACGTCGATGATGTTCTGGCCGGTCTTTACGAGGGCGACACTGACATGTCGCGCGTCACCGCCACCATCGACAAGCCGATGCATGGCGCAAACCTCGAAGCGCATCTGGTCGGGCTGCGTGAAGACATGCGCAAGGCGGCAGAAAATCTGGAGTTCGAAGAGGCCGCCCGCCTGCGCGACGAAGTCAAACGGCTGGAAGCGGTGGATCTGGCGATTTCCGATGATCCGCTTGCGCGTCAGTCAGCCGTGGAAGCCGCCGCAGAACAGGCCACAAAAAGTCGCGGACGCTCAACCGCAGGCAAGGCCGGTCAACGCGGTGGGAATGTCAAAAGGCGGGGGAGATGACCCCCGCTGAGGGCTGAGGCCGGGCAAGGCGCAGGGTCACGCGCGCCAGAGTTCGCGAACGGTCGCGAACAAGAAAACGTGTTTCGCCAGCGCGTTGAGGATGTCGTAGACCTGATCGGCGTCCGGGGCACCGACCACCGCGCGACACCAGAAAGGGTCCTCCATGTTTCGCTTAGTACTCGCGGCGCCGCTCTTTCTGGCCGCTCTGACTGCAGCCGCCGATACGGTGCCGACGCAGCCTGACGGTATCTCGGTCATACAGACACGGTTCACCTGCGACCGCGATAGGGTCGTGCCGGTTTCCTTCATCAACGGTGACGACGGCCTCTCTGTGGCGGTCGCACAGATCGACGGGCAGCAAATTGTGATGTCGCAGGTCGTCTCCGGGTCTGGCGTGCGCTATCGTTCCCTCGACGCCGCACGTCCCTACGAGTTGCACAGCAAGGGCAACATGGCCTTGTTTTCCTATGGTTCTGACACCGCGTCCGAAACAATACTGCGCAATTGCGTCGGGAGATGAGTGCGCGACACATACGCGTGACAAGGTCACATCCCAGCAGAGCATTGGCCCATTGCGCGTGATG
The DNA here is from genome assembly GCF_046535935.1 of Tritonibacter sp. SIMBA_163. Taxonomy (NCBI): domain Bacteria; kingdom Pseudomonadati; phylum Pseudomonadota; class Alphaproteobacteria; order Rhodobacterales; family Paracoccaceae; genus Tritonibacter; species Tritonibacter sp. SIMBA_163. Next base: position 221,850 of record NZ_JAWJBP010000005.1, on the reverse strand, counting down.
CATAGCCGCGTGTCACTGATCGCAAAAGCGCAAGTTTCGAGCAGTCTCTGAAGAACAATCTCCCGGCAAGGCGCGCCGCTTTGGATTGTTGTCTCGCCGCGCGCGAAAATTCGTGCAATTTGCCCGGCAACCTGCGTCGCGCGCGAACGCAGGTTCCTGAATTCGGCGCGTTATTGTAATTTGCTCAAAAAACCGACACCTGTGCCGCAACAGCAGACACCAAGGAGTCTCTCTCATGTTCAAATCCACCCTGCGCGCCGCCACATTGGCGAGCCTTCTGGCCGCAACCGCCGTCACCACCGCCCAAGCGGAAGACACCACCCTCACCGTTGGCATGTCCGGCGGCTATTTCCCCTTCACCTTCGTTCGTCAGGATGTCTTGCAGGGGTTCGAGGTCGATGTGATGAACGCCGTCGGCGAAGAGGCCGGCCTGGAGATCGCGTTCGAGACTATGTCCTTTTCCGGCCTGATCGGCGCGCTGTCTGCGGGGCGCATCGATACCGTGGCCAACCAGATCACCATCACGCCGGAGCGCGAGGCAACATTCGCCTTCACCCAGCCTTATGTGTTTGATGGCGCTCAGGTTGTGACACGCGAGGGCAATGACAGCATCGCCAGCGTCGAGGATCTGCGCGGCAAGATCGTTGCGGTGAACCTCGGTTCCAACTTCGAGCAATTGCTGAACGAGCTGCCCTTTGCCGATGAGGTCGAAATTAAGACCTATGAAAGCAACATCGAGCAGGACACCGCACTGGGTCGCGTCGATGCCTTTGTCATGGACCGCGTGTCCTCCGCGCAGCTCATCCAGGAAAGCCCGCTGCCGCTGCAACTGGCCGGTCAGCCGTTCTCGGAAATCCGCAATGCACTGCCCTTCCGCGACGATGCCGATGGCCGTGCGCTGCGCGACAAGGTGGATGCTGCACTGACCACACTGCGCGACAATGGCACACTGACCGAGATTTCGGTCAAGTGGTTCGGCACCGACATCACCTCCAACGCGGCGGAGTAACCGATGCAAGCGCTCGACTTTGAGTACATGCTGGGGCTGGTGCCGGTGATCCTCGGCTATGTGCCGCTGACGCTTGGGATGGCGGCGGCGGGCATGGTCTGTGCGCTGGTTCTGGCCGCATTGCTGGCGGTCGAGCGCGTGATCCGGGTGCCGGTACTGGATTGGCTGGTGGTTCTGTTCATCAGCTTTTTCCGGGGCACGCCGCTTCTGGTGCAGTTGTTCCTGTTCTACTACGGGCTGCCGCAGGTGGTGTCATTCCTTACCCGCATCGATGGGGTGACGGCAGCGATCCTCGGGCTGACGCTGCATTTTGCCGCCTATATGGCAGAATCGATCCGCGCCGCCATCATCGGCGTGGATCGCAGCCAGTGGGAGGCGGCGCAGTCCATCGGCATGACGCAGTGGCAGCTGATGCTGCGGATCATCCTGCCGCAGGCCGCCCGCGTCGCCGCGCCAACTCTGGTGAACTACTTCATCGACATGCTGAAGGGCACCTCGCTTGCCTTCACCCTCGGCGTGACCGAGATGATGGGTGCAGCGCAAAAAGAGGCCGCCGGCAGTTTCCGCTACTTTGAGGCCTTCCTGGTGGTGGCGGTGATCTACTGGGTCATGGTCGAGGCGCTGAGCCAGGGCCAGAAATGGCTGGAAACCTATCTCAACAAGGCGTTTGTGCGATGATTTCGATCACAGGACTGACCAAGACATTTGGCGCAACGCCGGTGCTCGACCAGATCGACCTCGACATTGCCGAAGGCGAGCGGGTGGTGATCATAGGCCCCTCCGGCACCGGCAAGTCGACCCTCTTGCGCTGCCTCAACTTCCTTGATCGCCCAGATGCGGGCAAGATCACCATCGGTGATCTGACTGTTGATGCGGCGCGTGCGCGCAAGGCAGAGATCCTCGGCCTGCGGCGGCGGACCGGCTTCGTGTTCCAGAACTACGCCCTGTTTGCCAACAAGACAGCACAGGAAAACATCATGGAGGCGCTGGTGACCGTGCAGCGTCTGCCCAAGGCCGAGGCCGCGGCGCGCGCGCAGGCCGTGCTGGCGGAGACCGGGCTGGCAGACAAGGCGAACAGCTATCCGGCCGCGCTGTCCGGCGGGCAGCAACAACGGGTTGGCATCGGTCGCGCCATGGCACTGAATGCCGAGCTGATGCTCTTCGATGAGCCGACCTCCGCACTGGACCCGGAGTGGGTGGGCGAGGTGCTTGACCTGATGCGGCGGGTCGCGGAGCAAAAACAGACCATGCTGATCGTCACCCACGAGATGCAGTTCGCCCGCGAGATCGCCGACCGTATTCTGTTCATGCACAGCGGCAAGATCGTCGAGCAAGGCACACCTGCGGAAATCTTCGACGCCCCCCAAGACCCCCGGCTTCAACGATTTCTGGCGCGGGTCAGCGGCTGATCGCACCTGACGGGCCAGATCAGTTAGGGCCGTAGCCTTCGGCATATGACTGGCGGCCTCTGCCGTTCTGACGACGCCCTATGCACCACCTCAGCATCTCGTGGCGCTTGCCTTAATGGTGAGTGCGGAGATCCATGCTGCATACATCAATGTCCTAGCTGCAGGCCTATGTGAACCGCACCAATACATCAGCCCCAGCCATTCAGCAAACTCACGAATGATACGGAACTGGTCGCGTCACCCGCAGTTGCTATGATGGCCGAAACACGATCATGCCGCTCCTTGGTGTTTTCTGAATAAGTTGGCGCATGGATCTATGTGCGCATCAAACCGCGTGCGTCTCTCATGCCAAAGAATGAGCAGATGTGAAGCGACAATTTCGTTGCTTTGTTTGACGAAGACGTCGACTGCGCCTCGAGGAGCACTTGGCCGGTCGCTATGCAAAACCTCGTTGGCGAACTTGACCGCGCTGCCGATCCCCCGCGCGCATCGCTATGCCGCACACGGCCCACCACATATTGCGCGGTGCCGGAATACGCCTCTCTGCTGCGCCTCGAATTTGATGGCAACAGCCCGTCTGACATAATCCCATGTAGCTTCATGGTGTTCTTGGCCAGATCTAGGCCGACTGTTGAAAACTGCATTGGATAGCGCCCTTCCTTGCAATGGTAGAAATGCATAGTGGCGCCGGGGAAGCAGGAGCCCCCATCCGCTTTAGTTCTCGTGATAGCGGTCATGATCCACCTTTCACCTTGTTCCTGCTGACAGCAAAGTCGATGCTGCAGACATGGCATCAGAAACAGAGTTTTCCTTCATAGAACTGTCCCCTTCGGCACGCCGGCACATCCTGATGTTTCAGCTACACCAGTTTCTGGATCGTTTTGCGATGGGACTTACGGTTGCAGTTGTTGCTTTGGCGTTGACCGACCGGGGCATGGACCTCTTCCAGATATCACTACTCTTCGGGGTATACTCGCTCACGACGATGGCGATGGAGCTGCCTTTCGGTGGATTGGCAGACAGCATTGGACGCAAGCCGGTCTTTCTGATGGCGGTTTTCGCCAGCTTGATTTCGCTGGCGCTTTTTCTCTCAACCCGCGATTTCTATGTGCTCGCTGTTTCATTTGCGTTCATCGGTTTTGGACGTGCGCTGCGCTCAGGGACGCTTGATGCCTGGTTTGTCGAAACCTTTAAGGCCGCCGCGCCCAATGTCGATGTCCAGCCTGCACTGGCCAAAGCGCAATGGGCGAATGCAGTCGGTTTGGCCGTTGGCGCGGTTCTCGGAGGCCTTCTGCCCGATATGTTAGGCTCGGTCGCGGAAAGCCTCGGTTTCAGTATCTATGATGTGTCCTATGCTGCAAGCTTTGGGGTGATGGTGGGCGTGTTTGTTTTCACGCGACTCGCCATTGTAGAAGCCCCGCGATCCATGGCCCCCGGTGCGCTCAGGCAGGGCTTCGAAAATGTGCCTTTGGTGATCAGAGACGCGGGCATTCTTGCTCTCAAGAATCCCGCACTATCGGTTCTGCTGACAGCACTGGCGTTCTTCCTGATGGCAACCAATCCGGTCGAGGTGATCTGGCCAACCTTTGCCAAGCCAATGTTGGACGAGGGGTATGCGAACACCGTCATTGGTGTCGTCACCGCGGCTTATTTCTTCTCGATCGCTCTTGGCGCATCTCTGTCTTCGTACATCAGCCGGATCTTCAAACGGCAGCACGCCAAGACACTTGCGGCGACATTTGCTTGCCTCGCAAGCGCTCAGATCGCAATGGCGCTTCAGGGCAATATCTTCGGGTTCCTGGGCGTTTTTGTCCTCTATTCCGTGTTCCTTGGCGTCAGCGAAACACCTGCCAGCAGCATTCTTCACCGCTGTGTCGAAGATCGTCAGCGGTCGACCATGTTGTCAGTGAAATCACTCATACAGCAGCTGGGCGGCGGCTTGGGCCTGCTCTTGGCCGGCATCGTCGCCGAAACTTACTCGACACCGATTGCATGGATTGTCGGTGCAGTGTTTCTATTCATTGCTGCGATACAGTGCTTGGTTTTGGTCAAACACTTGGCCGTACAAAGCTGACAGCTGACATTCGTGCAGTCGCAGAAACCTTCAAACTAAGCTAAACCGCGCCTTTGAAAGAGCCTTAGCCGCTCTGGATACCCCTTCAGAAGGGGCCATTTGGCGATGGTTTCACACGGCGGTTTGCAGTCAGCGACCGGCATTCGTGCGTGGCGCAGCGCATCCATCGCTCGTGCTGGCTATGTCATCGTCGAGGTAAACGCGCCTTGTCCAGACACTGCCCCTCTCACGCGTGCATACTAAAAAGGCCCCGCAAGCGATCTTGCGGGGCCTTTGCGTTCAGTGTGTCAACGCGACTGCGGGCGTTATGCCGCTTCGGTGACCTTGTTCTTCAGCGCCTTCAGCAGGTTCTCGGGGGAGGACTCGCCGTAAGGGTCTTCTGCGTGGTTGTCGTCACGGCCCGGCTCTTCGAAATAGGCTTCGACCACGCCGTCGTTGACGATCGCCGCATAGCGCCAGGAGCGCATGCCAAAGCCGAGGTTGTCCTTGGCCACCAGCATGCCGACCTTGCGAGTGAATTCGCCGGACCCATCGGGGATCACCTTGACGTTCTTGATGCCCTGAGCTTCGGCCCATTTGTTCATCACGAAGCTGTCGTTGACGGACATGCAGTAGATTTCGTCGATGCCCTCGGCCTGGAAGTCCGCGAACCCGTCCTCAAAGCCCGGCAGCTGATAGGTGGAGCAGGTCGGAGTGAAAGCGCCCGGCAGCGAGAACAGGATCACGCGCTTGCCCGCAAAATAGTCGGCGGTGGTCATGTCCTGCCAGCGGAAGGGGTTCGACCCTTCGATGCTCTCATCGCGAACACGGGTGCGGAAGGTCACCTGGGGGAGTTTTTGTCCAGCAAACATGGGAGATCCTTGAAACTGATTTGAATGTGCGGCTCGTGTCTTACCGGATCTGCACCGAGGTGCAAGGGGGCCGGGCACAAGTTCACACGGCTGTTTCAATCAGCCGCAGAGCCAGGGCGCATTGCCTTCGCATATGTCCGTTTTTCAGGCTGTAGGTCGGAGTGCTAACTCAGCAATGTCAGCCACAGCAGAACCGTCACCACGCAGGACGCGGTCGCAATCAGCACCGAAGACGCGGCGACTCGCTTGGCACGGCCATACATGTTGGCAAAGATATAGGCGTTAATGCCCGGCGCCATCGCCGCGTTTAGGACGCCGGACCGGAACAGATCCTGCCGCACATCCAGCGCCGAGCCGAGGCCAAAGACAATCGCCGGATGTAGCAGCAGTGAAATCCCGCACACCATGGCGATGGTCCGCAGATCGCCTTCAGGGCGGTACTGAACCATGATCCCCCCGAGTGCAAAGAGCGCCGTGGGCAGGCCGGCCTTTGCCACAAGCGCCAGCGCCTCATCCACCGGTTCCGGGATCGTCAGACCGGTCAAGTTCACCGCGAACCCTGCCAGGATCGCAAGGATCAGATTGTTGCGGAAGATCGAATTCAGCACTGATGTGACGGTACGCAGCCCGCCCTGCCCCCGATTGCGGATGATCTCCATCGCGGTGATGCCCACCGCGTAACAAAAGGGCGAGTGGAAGGCGATGATGGCAAAGTTGCCCACCAGCGCATCCGGCCCGAAGGCGCGTTCCGTGATCGGCAGACCGAGCAGCACGGAGTTTGAGAACAGGCAGCAGAAGCCGATCGCGACGCAATCCTCCCACTCTCGTTTGAACAAGAACCGCGCGCCCAGGAAACCGGCAAAGAAGCAGGCCCCTGCCCCAGTGTAAAAACTGATCAGAAGACGCGGATCAAAGCCGGATTGCAGATCGATGCCGGCCATAGCGCGAAACAGCAGGAACGGGATGGCGACGCCCTGGGCGAATTTCATCAGCCCGTCGATCTGACCCTGCTGAAACATACCGCGCAGCGTCAGGCCATACCCGATCCCGACGACCACAAAGACCGGCAGGACGACATTGATAAGGTTGAAAATCATATGCGTGTCAGTCCGGTCTTTTGAAAATCTGTGGTTCAGTAATCGCTGTGGATCACCATGCCGTCAAAGGCGGGGGTGATATGATCCGGCGTCTCGGCGTCGACGGTGGCGTGATCCATGTCGATATGCATGTTGGTCAGCACCGCGCGCGCAGGCTGCATGCGCTCGATCCAGGCCAGCGCCTCGCCGTAGGAGAAATGCGTCGGATGCGGCGCGTGGCGCAAGGCGTCCAGCACCCAGCACTCCAGCCCCTCAAGCACCGGCACCACCGGTTCGGGGATCTTTGCCACATCCGGCAGATAGGCCAGATCGCCCATCCGGAACCCCAGCGCATCCATGCCACCGTGGTTCACCCGGAAAGGCACAAACGGGATGGTGCCACCCGCGCCGGAGATTTCAAACGCGCCGTCGATGTCGCGCATCTCCAGGATCGGCGGATAGCTCGACCCGTCGGGCTGGATGAAGGCATAGCCGAAACGATCCAGCAGATCGGCCCGGGTGGGGACATCGGCATAGACCGGGATGCGTTCGCGCATGTTGAAGACGATCATCCGCAGGTCGTCCAGCCCGTGCACATGGTCCGCATGGGCATGGGTATAGACCACCGCATCCAGCCGCCCGACGCCCGCATCCAGCAGCTGGCCGCGCATGTCGGGGCTGGTGTCGATCAGCACCGTAGTGGTGCCCTCCGGCCCGTCCTGTTCCACCAGCATGGAGCAGCGGCGGCGGGTGTTCTTGGGGTTGTGCGGGTCGCAGTCGCCCCAGTGTCCGCCGAGGCGCGGCACACCACCGGAAGAGCCGCAGCCCAGGATCGTGCAGCGCAATTGAGGCATCAGGCGGCGGCCTCATATGCGGCGGCTTTCCAGAACAGCCGGTCGAAATTCTCCTGCGTGCGGGCGGCGAACTCGGCATAGTCCAGACCAAAGACCTCGGCACCGACCTTGGCGGTATGGGCGGTATAGGCGGGTTCATTGCGCTTGCCGCGATAGGGCGGCGGCGCGAGATAGGGACTGTCGGTTTCCACCAGAATGCGATCAAGGGGAGCGGCGGCAAAGATGTCGCGCAGCTCCTGGCTTTTGGGGAAGGCGGCGATGCCGGACATCGACAGATAGAACCCCAGATCCAGCGCGGCACGGCCTAGCTCGGCCGAGGAGGAGAAGCAGTGCATCACGCAGGAATAGGCCTTCTGCGCGTGCGTCTTGCGCAGGATGCGGGCCATGTCGTCATCGGCGGCACGGGCATGGATGATCAGCGGCAGGCCGGTGTCCTGCGCGGCCTCGATGTGGATTCTCAGGCTGTCTTTCTGCACCTCGGCGCTGTCGCCGGTGTAGTGATAGTCCAGCCCGGTTTCGCCAATGCCGACAAACTTCGGGTGCTGCGCCAGGGCGACCAGCTCCTCCACCGTGGCCAGCGGCTCTTCAGCGGCGCTCATCGGGTGGGTGCCGGCGGCGTAGAACACCGGCGCATGTGCCTCGGCGAGGGCGCGCACGGCGGGTTCGTTCTTCAGCTTGGTGCAGATGGTGACCATGCGGGTCACACCGGCCTCTGCCGCGCGGGCCAGGACCTCGGGCAGCTCCCCGTCGAAATCGGGGAAATCAAGGTGGCAATGGCTGTCTGTGATCTGCGGGGTCGTCATGGTGTGGCCTCTGTCGCGGTCGAAAGTCGCGGTCATTCCGCCTGTCGCACCGGGACCGAAGGCCCGTTCAACGCGACGCGGTGTCCTGCATCTTGAACACCGTATCTAGGACCAGCGCCGCAGGGTCAAGGTTCACCGCCTGCCCGTGACGGCTGCGCTCGGTCACGGTGGCAGCAAGATCGGCCCAGGCCCGCGCCCGGTGCGGATCCGGCGACAGGCGCGACAGCACCCCGCCCTCGTTCGGGGCGGCTTCGGGCATCGGCGGCTGGCCGGTGGCCCCTGTGCGCGCGAGGCGCACGAGCAACAGGTCGATCAGGGTCAACATCAGCTCGAACCGCTCCGCGCCGCCGCGGGTGGCGGCCTTTTCGGCCAGTGCCATGGCACGCTGGCGATCCAGTCGCGGCAGGCTGTCGGCAATCGCCAGCAATTCGGCATAGAGCTTCATGCCCTCGAGCGACAGCAGCCGCATGGCCGCCCCGACAGAGCCTGCGGCAAGGGCTGCAAGATGGGTCGGGTCATCGGGCAGTTCAGCCCCGGCCTGTGCGAGCGCGGCCTGCATATCGTCGGGCTGTAAGGGGCCAAGACGCAGGGTCCGACAACGCGAACGGATTGTCGGCAACAGGCGCGACGGCTGATGCGAAATCAGCAGCAGTGTTGTACGCGCGGGCGGCTCTTCGAGCATCTTCAACAGGGCGTTGGCGGCGTTGACGTTCATCTCGTCGGCACAGTCCACAATCACCACCCGGCGTCCGCCCTCGGCAGAGGACAGGCCAAAGAACCGATTCAGCACCCGGATGTCATCCACCACGATCTGGTCGCGCAGACGGCCCTTGTCGTTGTAGCTGCGGGTGATTGTGGCAAGCCCCGGCTCGGCCAGCGCCTGAATGCGGTGACTGACAGGGTGGTCCGGGTCGATCTCAAGGCTGGTGGGAGGCGGCGGAGCGCCGAACAGCCCATCGTCCTCCATCGGAGGGGTTGCCAACAAGAAACGCGCGATGCGCCAGGCCAGCGTCGCCTTGCCGACGCCACGTGGCCCCATGATGAGCCAGGCGTGATGCAGCCGTTCGGTGGAAAACGCGTGCAGAAAATCCGCTTCCGCCTGCGCATGACCAAACAGCTGCGCGGTTTCGCGCGGATGCGGCGCGCCCTCGGCCTGATCGGCGCGGGGAAGCTCTTCGGGATCACTCATGCCCGCGCGTCCAGGGCCGCCGCGACGGTGCGCGCGACTTCTGCAGCCACGGTCTCCATCTGCCGGGCGCCGTCGATGACGCGGAACCGGTCGGCAAATTCCTCCGCCAGCGACAGGAACCCCGCGCGCATCTTCTCCTGCAGGTCGAGGCCGAAATCCTCGAACCGCTCCTCACGCCCCTGCCGCCCCTTGGCGCGGGCAAGGCCGGTGGCCGGGTCCATATCGATCAGAAGGGTCACATCCGGCTCACGGCCGATCATCAGTGCATGCAGGCTGTCGACGGTGGCGCGCAGATCGCCGCGCGACAGGCCCTGATACATGCGGGTGGAATCGGCAAAACGGTCGCAGATCACCACCTTCCCAGCCGCCAAGGCCGGGCGAATGGTGCGCTCCAGATGGTCGCGACGGGCGGCGGTGAACAGCAGGATCTCAGTCTCTGCCGACCAGCGGTCGGGGTCGCCTTCCAGCACCAGACGGCGGATCTCCTCTGCCCCAGGCGATCCGCCGGGCTCTCGCGTCAGCACCACCTCGCGCCCCATGCTGCGCAGGTGTTCCGCCAGAAGGCGGCATTGAGTGGATTTGCCCGACCCGTCGATGCCCTCGAAGGTCAGAAACAGGCCGCGGCCTTGGTCTTGATTCACAATGCGTCCTCGGGGCCGTTCAGAAACCGTGTCACCAGCACGCGCGCGGCGGTCATCACCTTGACCGGAAAGCCCCCGGTGCCCACATCGCTCTGCGCTACCAGTGGCAGGCGCATCTCGGGCAGGTCTTCGGGCTGCACAACCAGCTCCGCAAGCTGCTGACCGGCCTGGATCGGCGCGGTGACGGGGCCGGTATAGACAACTTCGGCATTGATCGCATCACCGGAAAGCGCCGGCAAAAGGATTTCCAAATCCTGTGCAGGCACCAGCCCGACCGTAGGGCTCTCGCCCATCCAGACCTCGGCTTGTTCGACGGCCAGGCCTTCGCGGGCGATGGTTCTCTTGGTGAACTGACGGAACGACCAATTGACGATCGCCTCGCTCTCTTCGGCGCGTTCGGGTGTCGTGTTCATACCGGAGATCACGAAGATCACCCGGCGATCCCCCTGCTTGGCTGATCCCACCAGACCATAGCCAGCCTCTTGAGTGTGGCCGGTCTTCAGCCCATCCGCACCGATATCGAGCTGCAACAGCGGGTTTCGGTTACGCACGTTCGACGGCGCCCGGCCATCGAATGCAAACTCCTGTTCGGCGAACATCGGGTAGAACTCCGGGAAATCCTCGATCAGATGTTCCGCCAGAACGGCCAGGTCGCGCACCGACATCCGGTGCCCGGGATCAGGCCAGCCGTTGGAGTTCATAAACGTGCTTTCGGTCATGCCCAACTCTCGCGCCCGACGGGTCATGTAGCGGGCAAAACCGGCTTCGGTGCCATCGGGGCTGAGGGCCTCTGCGATCACCGCGCAGGCGTCATTGCCTGACAGCACGATGATGCCCCGCAGCAGGTCCTCGACCCGCACCCGGTCGGTGGTATCCAGGAACATGGTCGAGCCCTTGTAGCTCATGGCGTGTTCGCTGACCGGCAGGCGTTCATCCATGGTCAAACGCCCGTCCCGCACCGCCTCGAAGGCGACGTAGAGCGTCATGAGCTTGGACATCGATGCAGGCGGCATCGGCACGTTTGCGTTCTTTTCCAGCAGCACCGTGTTGGTGCCCTGATCCACCACATAGGCGGCGCGTGCCTTGGTGTCGAACGCCAGCGCAGTCGACGCGGAGGCGGCAACCCATAGCCCGGCCAGGGCGCCAATGCAGGTGGCGGGTGTAAAGCGGATGGTCACGGGGGAGATCCTCCCTTGAGGGCGCTTGTCAATTGTCGCAGATCCGGCGCGGGCCGGATCAGTTGGTCACCGCGTAAGCGTCTGCAAAGCCGGCACCTTTCACGGCCTTCAGCAGCTGCGAGCGTTCGCCTTTGGACTGGGCCGGACCGACGACGACGCGCCAGAACGATTTGCCGTTCGCGGCCTGCTCGTAGACGGTGGGAATGATGCCGGCGTTGCGCATCTGGTCCGCCGTGCGTTTGGCGTTGGCCTCGACGCTGAATATGCCAATCTGGATGTAGGGTTTCGTCAAAGCAGAACGTTGCGACGCGACCGGCTCTGTCGGCGCTGGCGTGGGCGCAGGTGTCGCAGCTGGCGCGGTGGCCTCGATCGCAGCCGATGCACCGCTGGTGATCGGATCAAGTGCCTGCGTTTCAACCTCTGCGCTGGCGGCGACCGGCGCGCCCCCCTCTTCCAGCCCTTCGATCTGCGGCACCTCCGCACCCGGCGGCGTGTCGTCCACGGCCTCACGCCGCAGGGCAGTTACATTCAACTCAACCGGAGCGCCGGCCAGCATCGACAACGCCGCCGCCGCATCCGAAGACACCTGCAGACGCGGGCCGGGGATCGCCCGCTCGCGGCGGAACAAGGCCCCGATCACAAACTTGCCGTTGGCATTGTTGCGGATGATGACACGTTCCGGCTCCGTCACATCCGGATGTGCGACCCAGACCCCCCCGATGGAGGGGCGGCCATCCCAAAGACCGGCTTCTGTCACCTGAAAGACATCCGGCGCCTCGACGTCGCGCTCTACCAGCTTGGTGGAGTTACTCGGCAGACCCTGCTCACCCGCGCCCTTGGGCTGTAGGAAGGACAGGTTTGCTCCCTCTTCACACGCCGCCAGCGCCAGCGCACTTGTCAGAGCCAGGGCCACACCTGTCGCCCTGGCCCTGCGGCGACCTGCCCGGTCCGAAATCTTATCGCTCATGCGCGTATCCTGCCTGCTCATGCTGCTCATGGTCCGTCACTGTCTGTCTTCGCTGCCTGTCTTCGCCTCGACACATCCGCCGCAGCCCCGTGTCAAAGCGCGCGGAGCGGTCGATTGCCGGTTTTCCGGTCTCATGCGTCTTTGAGCGAAGCATAAACACTGTGATTTGGTATGGAAACCCTGACGTTTGGCCCATCGGCGACAATGGGCGACAGATTGCGTGTTCGTGATCCGCAGCAATCTTGCGCGGATTTCTCCTTGCCACTGCGCCGCTCGCGTCCTAAACCGCAGAACAGTTCGATCTGCGTGACCGGGGAGGTGGCAGAGTGGTCGAATGCGGCGGTCTTGAAAACCGTTGAACGTGAGAGCGTTCCCAGGGTTCGAATCCCTGTCTCCCCGCCATTGAATCAATGGGTTATGGTGCTTCACGCTCACTTCGGCGAATGGTGAGCTCACACATTGGCCAAGATTCACCTCCACCTTCACGATTGCTCCCGGTCTTTGTGCCTGAAGATCAAAGCCCCTTCGTTCGGGGCGCTTTCGCTGTGTGTCTTTGGGCGCTTGTTGAACAATCGAGAGACTTTGATGACCGATGCGGACTGACACTGACGATCAGTGCAAAGACAGCAGCATCACACACCAGCTGAATGCCTCATACGGCCTCGGCCCTCAAAGGCGCGTATCTCGACGGCAGCCGCACCGCTTGACCTCCACGTCTTGACCGATATCGAATAACATGACGAAATCGAGTGTTATTGACTTATGGATTTCAAATCTTCGCAATCATAGGATGCCCCATGCTCCGCGCCCCTCTTGCCCTTTCTGCTCTCGCCCTGCTGGCCGCCTGCGCCACGCCCCAGGAACGCTGCATCCGACAAGGCGCGTCGGAGCAAACTCGGATAGTGAATGAGATCAGCGAAACCGAAGCAAATATCTCTCGTGGCTACGCCATTCACCGACAGACCATTCCGGAAACCATTTTTCACACTTGCAGGCGGGTGAGCGACGGCAAGGTCGTGGGCTACTACCCCTGCCCCGAGACATACTATCGGACCGTGGAAACCCCGGTTTCGATCAACATCGGCGAAGAACGTAAAAAGCTGCGCGGGCTCAAGGACGCCCTGCCCGCAGCCAGCAAACGCGCCAGAGACGCCGCAGCACAATGTCGGATACAATACCCGGAATAAAAGCGCACGCTGACCTCGACCGCTTCAAACACATCCATTTACGACGCCCCGCGTGACATCCAAAACGATTGCGCCGCCGCCCAACGTATCAGTCAGTGAACCCGCCCCTGACGCAAAGCTTTCGGCACGCCAGGTTTCAGTGCCCGGCGGGCGTGGCAGGCGGGGTGGTCGTGGCTGTTCCAGGCTTTAGTCGTAGCTCGCCATCACGTCATACATCACCGGCTCGAAACTGCGACACAGCGTGTTCAGCACCCGGTTTCGCTTGCGCATCTCTTCGCTGCGCAACATCTCCATGAAATCCTCTCGTTGGCGCCACTGGGAATAGTTGGCCACCCGAGTTTGAGCATCATTCACATGCAGCGCTGCCGCGATAAAACCGGGCTGATGCGAGATGAACTCCGAATAGGCTTCCTCCAGCGCATCGACCAGATCCTGACAGGTGCCGGGCGTCACCTCAAACGTGGTGATCACCGTTTGCACATGGTTGGTTTTTGCAATTGTCGGCATGAGGTCCTCCTTCTCATCCTGCCTTTCAGACTATGCCAACTGGCTTGAAAGTCGACAGGATTTCGCTCTACCATAGGTGGAGCGAGGTAAATTCAAGGGCTCCCGCCTGTGCGCCGACCCATCACGATTTTCCTGTTTTTACATGTCGTCATGACCACCAGCTGGGCACAGGCTGGTGCGTGGCTGGAACAAACGGGATCCGGGTTCCTGTCCACATCGATCCGCGCCCGAGAGACCGGCACCGAACTCGGAGCTTACGCCAGCTACGGGCTGAGCCAAAATCTGACGTTTGGCCTCGACATCAATCAAAGCGACGACTCCGGATTTCAGAGCGCCCATGCACTGGCCTTTGCCCGCCTGCCCCTGCGACAGCGCAAGGCGGGTTGGCAATTGGCGGTCGAACTCGGGGCCGGCCTTGGGCAGCGCGACGCAGACTGGACGCCTATGCAGCGGCTGACGCTTTCGGCCGGGCGCGCGCTGTCCTGGCGGGGGCGCGACGGTTGGCTTGCAGTCGATCTGGGCCGAGAATGGCATGATGCCGGTGACGCCTGGAAACTTGACGGAACGCTCGGCCTCCACCGCTCACAAGGCCCCGCCCCCATTGTGCAGGTCGAGCTATACCAGCCAGACTACGGCGATCTCGCGTGGAAAATCCTGCCCGGTCTCCGATGGCGCCTGTCCCCCGACCGAGAGCTGCTGACCGGGTTGGAATGGCGCTCATTCGGGGAGGCGCAGCTTGGCCTCAAGGTGGAATTGTGGCACAGGTTCTGAGCCCTGCCAGCCGCAACTCCGTGCCCGCCCGGCCTGTCCCGAACATTCCGGAGCCTACCCATGCCATCTGACACCAACACTCCCACGAAAAGCCCCTCGCCCATTCGCCCCACAGATGACGAGGCCCGCGCCTTGGCACGTCAGCTGATGCAGGACGCCCGGTTCGCCGCCCTCGCAACGTTGACTGATGCGGGGCATCCGATGCAAAGCCGCGTCGCCTTTGGCCTGGACGCCGGCGGTGCGCCGATTTCGCTGGTCTCTACCCTCGCCGCGCACACCCAAGCCATGGCCGTGCGCCCGCAGGTCTCGCTCTTGATGGGGGAGCCGGGCGCCAAGGGCGATCCGCTGACACATCCGCGTCTCAGTCTCAACGGGACTGCTGAAATACTGCCCAACGCCTGTACTGCGCATGACGAGATGGCCACGCAATATCTGCGCAGCCACCCCAAGGCAAAGCTCTACATCGGCTTTGGCGATTTCCACTTTGTCCGGTTCCAGATCTCAGAGGCGTTTCTGAACGGCGGATTTGGCAAGGCCTACACCCTGAGGCCAGCGGACCTCGGGCTCTCTGCCTAGCGATCAATCCGGATCAGCACCCGCACTGTGCCGCGCACCGCTTGCTCCCAGATGATGTCGATCTCGTTGTTATTGCTGCCTTCCTGCGTGCGCACATAATGGCCCGGATAAGCCACGGACCCGCCGCTGTTGCGCAATGCGCCTTCGACGATCACCGCGTCCACGGCGCGGCTGTAGGCCTGAAATGGCAACGTGCCGCCGGTGGGTACCGTCCAGGTGCTGGCCACGGTGTTCTGATCAAACTCCACCCGCAGCGGATTGCGCGATTGCGTCGAGACGTTGTGAAAGCTGTTGCCGTCAAAGAACACGTCCTTGGAGCGGGTAAAGTTCAGATTGGCAAAGCTGGTGTCCACGCGTTCGGCACGGTCAATATTGCCATTGATAGAGCGGAACTTGTTTCCGGTGACGGACACCCCGTTGAGGAAATGACCGCTGCCGAAGGGTTTGACCACAATGTAGCTGAACCAGCTCGCCACATCACCGCTGAGGAAGACATTGTCAGTAATCGACATCGCAGCAAAGGAGAACCCGCCAGTGAAATCCGGATCCGCGTCATATTCGTTGGTCCACTCGATAAAGCAGTTGTCGATGTAGTTTTCCGAAATCGTGTGAGAGGCATAGGTGTCGGTCACAACAATTCCCGCGGTGCGGATGCCGCCTGCCACGCTGTCGCCCTGAAAGAAGTGGTTGCCGGTCACCGTGTGGTTCGACCCGGCCATCACGGCCCAATGCCGAAAGCGCGTGGCGCGGTTGTGGCGCAGTTTCACGTCGTTGGAGTTGACGTTGAGCGCGATGGTTTCGCGATCCGCCACATCCGCCGCATCCTCGTCGGACAGGAATTGGCAATTGTCCACCAGCATCCCCTGACATCCGCTGCCGATCGAGGTGATGCCCCGCGCCTTTGGCTTGGTGAAAAAACAGTTGTGCGCCGCAAATACCGTGCCTGCGGGGGCCAGGCGCAGGGCGCTGGCCTCTCCATTGCACTGGAACTCCACGCCTGAGATGCCGAATTTCTTCAATGAAGAGAACCCGGAGAAATCCAGCATGTACTTGAAGGCGGTGAAGGTGAAGTTCTGAGTGCCTTCCGCATCATAGAGCGGTTGGCTCAGGGTCAGCTCGCCCGCGCCGGTGTTCTTGGATTTCACATAGACCTCGCGCCCGACGCCTGCGCCCTCGACCAATGCGCCGACTGGGATGGCAGAAATATTGGCCACATTGGTCAGCTTTCTCTTGTCAGCGCTGTCGTAGGTCGCTTGCGCGGTGACCACGTCATGATCCCAATTGGCGCCCGCCTGTGCCGTGAACTGGCCGTTTCGGATATAGCGGCGCGTGGCATAGCTGGTGCGATTGGGGACTGCCGCCTGCATATCAATCGGCGCGCTCACCGTGATGCTGCGTCCGCCAAGGTCGAGGCTTTCGTGGTCCACACTGTTCAGCAGCGCCTGAAACGCCTTTTCAAAGGCCAGCTGCTCATCTTCAAATGCCGCCGCATAGGTCGGGTAATCGTAGCTCTTGGTCAGCAAGAGCATCGCGCTATCGGGCATCGACAACGTGCCCTCAAAGATCACCTCGTGATGCAGAGAAAGGGTGCTGTTGATGCGGAATTCGCCCTCTGGCACCAGGATGCGGCGACCATCGGCGGCGTCATCGGCGGCCTCGAAAGCCGCGTGGCAGTTAGTGCTGCCATCGCCCACGGCGCCGAAATCGGTCACATCCACCAGGCTCAGCATATCGCGCAGAAAAACGCTGGTGATGTCCTCGATCACGATGTCGTCGACCCGGATCACCCCGCCATTGGCGCCGGTCAGATTAAGGCCGAGGTGGCCATAGACGGCACTCAGCCCCCAGGGCATGTCGACACCAGAGCGGCTGCCGGTGCCGACGATGGCCTGCACCTCCACCACCTCGCCATAGGCACTGAGGGTCACGCCCGGCCCGCTCTCGATCACGCCGGAGACATGGCCGTTGTTGGCCGCCCCTGCCCAGCCCGCGATGCGTACCGTGGGCAGGGCGCCGCTCATCGCCTTCACCCGCGCGGTCACCCGCAGGTAGCAGCCCGGAAGGATCGGGGTTTCGCCCATGTAGCGCAGCTTTTGGGTGCTGTCGGTCTTTTGCAGCTCCAGACAGCCGCCGAAATCCGCGTCCCCCGCCACCAATGCGGCATTCGCGGCCCCGTCATAGGTGTCGGAGCCGGGGGTGCCGTTGCCGCTGGACCAGACGTCAAGCCCGCCTGAAAATACGGGCGGCATCAGTTGCAAACCGTCGGTGATTGCCTTGTTCATGAGAGAGACCTTTCCTGTTCCAGCACGCCGGGATCGGAAAAGGTTCTATCATTTGGGACTTAAATCCCGCTCAGGAGGGCGCGCGCGGCCCGCGCAACACCCGGAGCGTCAGCAGCAACCTCAGACGTTGGCGCCCGGGGCCTTGAGAAGCTGTACAGCGTTGATTTTCCAACCCGTTTCAGTCTCAATCATTTGGTAGTCGAGCATGTGAATACCGCCACTTGCATCGGTCACCATGACCCGTTGCCAGAGGTTTCCAGCCACCTCGCGCAGTTCGAGGTAGCGCACATCTGCTGGACGCCAGACCATCGGATAGCCCTGTTCGACCATGGTGGCGAACCGTTCCGGCGTACCAAACAATGCGCGAATATTGGGCGAGGCAAACCCGAAGGCGGCCCCCATGTCATCGGATTGGAAGGCCTCGATCTGTGCGCCAATGACGCCGGTGATCGGCTCCTTCTGCGCCGTGGCCCGCGTGCCAAGCGTCGCAACCGCCATTGCGGCCACAAGGCCAAGTGTCACCATCATCCGCATCACAAAACTCCTCTGTACCAGCACCTGATTGCTAAGGAGATAGCGTGCCTGCGTATGCGGTCAAAAAACGGAGACTTTACAGACGCAGGCGCAGCTGTGATCGCGCTCGGTCGCACGTTCGTCAGGCCTATCGACGTGGACCTGCCCGCAAGGAGGCCCGCAACAGAAGGGATCATTCAACGTAAAACGGGCGCCCGCTTGGGACGCCCGTCATGAGGTCAAGCGTGGGCGTTGGTCTCAGACCAGCTCGCCCGCCAATGCGCTTTCGATCAGCGTGATGGTCTCCTCGACGCCGTAAAGCGCGATGAAGCCACCAAAGCGCGGCCCCTGCGTGGCGCCCAATAGCACCTCGTAAATGGCGGAGAACCAGGCCCGCAGCGGCTCGAACCCGTGGATCTTGCCGATGGCAAAGACCACCGATTGCAGGAATTCCTCATCGGCGAAATTTGCCTCGGGCAGCGGGTCGTCATTGCCGACAAGCTCGTTCTTCTTGGCAATGGCAGCGAGTGCGGCCTCGGGCGAGCGCAGCGCATCGGCCAGATCCGTAAGCGCGGCGCGCTCCTGATCGCCCGGCAGGCGGTAGGTTTTGGCAGGCTTCACGAAGTCCTGGAAATAGCGCACGGCAAAGCCCGCCGCCTGATCCATGCCCGGATGTGTCGCGGCAGTGGCGTCGGGGGCGTATTTGTTGATGAAGCCCCACATGGTGTCCTTGTCCTCGGCGCTGGAGGCGCTGGCGAGGTTCAACAACATCGAGAAGGAGACCACCATGTCCGATTCCGGCACGTCGCCACCGTGGATGTGCCAGACCGGGTTGTTGAGCTGCGCCTTGAGATCCTGACCATGGTAGGCGCGCAGCTGCTGGTGATACTCGTCCACCGCCTTGGGGATCACATCGAAATGCATCCGCTTGGCGGTCTTGGGTTTCTGGTACATGAAATAGGACAGGCTCTCAGAGGACGCGTAGGTCAGCCAGTCGTCGATGGACACGCCGTTGCCGGAGGTCTTGGAGATCTTCTGGCCGCTCTCATCGAGGAACAGCTCGTAGGTGAAATGCTCCGGTGCGCGCTGGCCCAGCGCGCGGCAGATCCCGTCATAGATCGGCGTGTTGGTGGAATGGTCCTTGCCATACATCTCGAAATCGACGCCCAGCGCTGCCCAGCGGGCGCCGAAATCCGGTTTCCACTGCAGTTTCACATTGCCGCCGGTGACGGGGAGCGTCCATTCGCGCCCATCTTCGTCGTCAAAGGTCACGGTGTATGTCTCGGCACAGACCTTTTTCATCGGCACGTAAAGTACCCGCCCGGTTTCCGGATGGATCGGCAGGAAGATGGAATAGGTCTGGCGGCGCTCTTCGCGCAGGGACTTCAGCATGATCTCCATGATGTCGTCGTACTTGTCGACCGCGCGCTTCAGCACCTCGTCGAACCGGCCGGAGCCGTAAAATTCGGTGGCGGAATAGAACTCATACTCGAAACCAAACGTATCGAGGAAGCGGCGCAGCATGGCGTTGTTATGATGGCCAAAGCTGTCATGCGTGCCAAAGGGGTCCGGCACCGATGTCAGCGGCTTCTGCAGATGGTCCTGCAGGCTCTCGGAATTGGGCACATTGCCGGGGATCTTGCGCATACCGTCCAGATCATCCGAAAAGCAGATCAGCTTGGTCGGAATATCCGAGATCACCTCGAAGGCGGTCTTGATCATGGTAGTGCGAGCCACCTCGCCAAAGGTGCCGATGTGGGGCAGACCGGAGGGGCCGTAGCCGGTCTCGAACAGCACATATCCCTTCTCCGGCGCGCCCTTGGCGTAACGTTTGAGAACACGGCGTGCTTCTTCAAACGGCCAGGCTTTGCTCTTCAGAGCTTCTTCGCGCAGAACAGACATGATGTACTCCAGTCAGCGTCTTTTTCAGGGATGATCGGCGGCACCACGCGCACCGACGCTCCCCTCTATTGTGCCTGTGCAGCATGAGTCAACAAGGCCCACGCCCACCGGGGTGGCGGAAAACCACTTTTCACCAGGCTTCGCCGTTGAACAGCTGGGCCGCCGGTCATATTCTTCTGAATGAACCCAAGGCATAAAGGACGCCGTAGAAATGACAGAAGAAACCATCCAGCTGCTTACACCGCAGGACTGCCTTGTGGCGGTCATGGTGGCAGTATCGGCTTCGGACGAGGACATTCGCACGGCAGAACTGGTCAAGATCCAGAACGCAGTCAATATGCTGCCGGTATTTGCAGATTATGATGCGGACCGCATTCCGTCAGTGTCGCGCACCGTCTTCGACCTGTTCGAACAGGAGGACGGGCTGGATGCGTTGTTTGGTCTTGTCCGGGACATTTTGCCGGAGCGCCTGTTCGAGACCTGCTATGCGCTGGCCTGCGATGTGGCAGCGGCGGATGGCAAGCTCAATGAAAACGAGCTACGCCTGCTGGAAGAGATCCGCTACGAGCTGAACATTGACCGCCTGCATGCAGCGGCCATCGAACGCGGCTCGCGCGCGCGCCACATGGTATAAGCGCATCCGGTCACCTCGAACCTGTCTGGTTACGAAGGACGGCCGCACGCCGGAAAATTGAGATTTGACGCAAGAGGGCGACCCAACGGGCCGCCCTCTTCGCTATGGGAAACGTGATGTCCCCGCAGACCGCATGTCAGCTGCGACCCTTCCACGGCACCAGGATGTCCTCGGCCTTACGCATCAGGATATCGATGCCGTAACCAATGACACCGATCAGGATGATCCCCATGATGACAATATCCGTCAGTTGGAATTTCGACGCGGCGATAATCATCATGCCAGCCCCCTTCTGAGCCGCCACCAGTTCGGCGGCCACCACGGTGCCCCAGCAGACCCCCATCGCAACCCGCGCACCGGTGAAGATTTCCGGCAGCGAGTTCGGCACAATGACATGGCGCAGGATCTGCGGCTTTGACGCACCGAGCGAATAGGCGGCGTGCACCTTGGTGATATTGACACCTGACACCCCCGCCCGCGCGGCAATGGTCATGATCCAGAGCGCGGCAAGGAACAACAGGACGATCTTGCCCGTCTCCCAAATGCCGAACCAGATGATCACCAGCGGGATCAGCGCCAATGGCGGCACCGGTCGCATGAACTCCACGATCGGATCGAACCAGCCTCGCACCCAGGAGCTGAGGCCCATGGCATAGCCAAGCGGGATCCCCACCAGCGCGCCAAGGGCAAAGCCCGCCAGCACCCGCAGAAGCGACCAGCCCAGGTGATCCCAGAGGGTGAAATTCTGATAGCCTTCGGATGCGATTTCGATGAAACGGGCCACCACCGCCTCGGGGCTGGGCATCCAGATCGGTTCCATCTGAAAGCCCTTGTCGGGCGCGAAATTGAGCGACCCGCGCCGCGACATGGTGACACTGCCGTCAGGCACTTTGACCGTTTCGCCCGGCACAATGGGCTGCCCCTCGACCGCGGTGACCGTGACATCCTCGCCATCGTTGCGGGAGGCCTTGATCAGAACAGAGCGCCAGACCGTGACCACCTCGGCGTCGTCCTGAGCAAAGCCGCTATTCGGGCTCACGTCAGGTGCCGGGACGTCCTCGCCAAAGTCATGCACCCGAACATGCACACGCGCGTCGGCGGTGGTGCCATCGGGCGCGGTGGCAGTGTAGCTGAAGCTGGTATCACCCCGAAAGGGTCCCGGCACATGGATCGGAACCAGCCTGGAGGCGGTAAACGCACCCCAGATCAGAAAGATCACCAGGACAGAGATCACAGAGGCGGCCCGGTTGGGCGTGATGGCGCTTTCGTCACCGAAGGTCACGGTTTTCAGACTGTTGAAATTCACACCACTGCGACTGCGGTCCTGAATGCGGTCGACGATGAAATAGGCAATGGTGAACAGGGCCACATAGGCCAGCAGGATCAGAAGACCGGTCATGCGGCACCCTCCGAGCGACCCATGATTTCCTCTTCCATTTCCCAGATCATCGACAGGATTTCATCGCGTGTCTCGGCAAATCCGTCGAGTTTCTTCACATCGCGCAGATCCATGTTGACGCCATGATCGGCAAAGGGAAGCCGGTACTCCTTGTGGATGCGTCCTGGTCGGGGTGCCATCACCAGAAGGCGTTCCCCCAGCAGCAAGGCTTCTTCGACGGAATGGGTGATCAGGATCACCGTCTTGCCGCTCTTTTTCCAGAGTTTCAGAACCAGCGCCTGCATCTTCTCGCGGGTCAGCGCATCCAGCGCCCCCAGAGGTTCGTCCATCAGGATCACATCCGGGTCATTGGCCAGGCAACGCGCCAGTGCGACCCGCTGCTGCATGCCACCGGACAGCTCGTAAACTGCCTTCTCCCCGAAATCCTGCAGGCCGACAGTGTCCAGCAATTGATCGCAGATGTCGCGCCGTTCAGCGACAGGCATCCCCTTCATGCGAGGGCCGAATTCGACATTTTCACGCACGCTCATCCACTCGAACAGTGCGCCCTTCTGAAACACCATACCGCGCTCGGGTGCTGGCCCCCTCACGACGTGGTCGTTCATCCGCACCGCGCCTTCGGTGGGGGCGAGAAACCCGGCACAAATGTTCAGAAGCGTGGTCTTGCCGCAGCCAGACGGGCCCAGCACCGACATGATCTCACCCTTTTCAATCTCGATGGAAACGTCTTTCAGCGCCTGAATATGCGTGCCGTTGGGCAGGTCGAATCGCATCGACAGGTGATCGATATGGAGGCCATCCATGGGCTGCTCCTGCTCTTGAATGTGAGTATTTGAGTGAATGGAGAGACGCCATCCGACGCCTCTCCTGCGCCACGAATTGTCAGCGCTTACTCTGCAACGGCTGCAAGGTGACTGGCATCAACCGATGCCTCATAGCTGTCTAGAACCTGCGGGATTGACCCGGCATCGGCAAAGACCTGTGCCACCCCGCTCATGAAGCTCTGCACGCCACCACCAAGCCATTTGTCACCGAGCTGTTCTGACACCGACGGGAAGGTGAACGTAGCCAGCGACGCCTCTGCCGCAGCCGGCTTCATGCCCGCATCCTTGGCGATCACCGGCAGCATTTCGGCCGTGTGCTCGCCAGAGTTCCACATCGCATTCATGTCTGCCGTCACCTTGAGGAACTGCGACAGCAACGCGCCCTCTTCAGCCGCGAAATCAACGGGTGTCGATGTGACATCAAAGACGAGAATGCCAAGGTCTTCTTTCTCGGCGCCGGTCAGCAGCACGTTGCCGTGCTCCATCATCCGTCGCAGGCCGCCACCATATCCGCAGGCCATGTCGACATTCCCCTGCGACAGGGCAACCGCGCCCTCTGGCGGTGCCATATCGACGATCTCCATCTGGGAAATATCCACCCCGAAATGGTTCATCTGCGACAGAAAGCCGTAATGCGCCGCGGTGCCAATCGGAACCGCAACCTTCTTGCCCACCAGATCAGCGGTGGTGGTCTTGTCGATTTCCAGGTTCGTGGCCACGACGCAATTGTCGTTCTCAGAGTAGCTTACGGCCACGTCGACCACCTGCAGCGCCTGCCCCGCAGAGACCGCCACCACAAATGGCGGCAAGCCCTGGCTGACCGCAATCTGCACATCTCCCGAGGCCATTGCCGCCGACATTGCCGTGCCGGTATCAAAGGACACCCAGTTGATATCGACGCCCAGCTCCTCTTCGTAGAGGCCCATGGCCTTGCCGTATTGGAACGGCATCGGCCATTCCAGGAAATAGGCCACCGTGATCTCGTCTGCCATCGCCGTCGTGCCGGCAAGCAGGGCCAGGGCAGCGGATGTGGCGCAAAGTTTGGTCTTGAAAGACATTAGGGGTTCCTCCGTGTTGAACCATATCGCGATCAATCGCGTTTTTCTGGAGGTCGCTTTCTTTGAGAATTTTTATGCGGACCTGCGCAAATCGTTGCGATCCACACCCCACCTGACAACCGTGACGATAACACTGGCCCCACGAAAACTGGATTCTGGGCTTATCTGGGCGCGTTTTTTGCCTCTGAGAGGGCAAACTGGCCTTATCCGAGCCAATGCCGCAGCTGCGCGCTGCGGTAGGCCGCAGCAGCAGATCAACTTGCGTAGATCTGCCCCCAGCGTTCCAGCAAGGCCTGCTGCAAGCGTTTGGCGCGGCGGTTCCAGCTGCGCCCGCCTGGGGGACGCTCCCGCTGGGCCCGGCTGATCGCAGCCCGCGCCCGCAGATCAGCGGAAAAGATCGCAAACGCCATCTCGCGTCCATCCTCAGCGGTGACAAAGCCCCCCAGCCCCGAGACGAAATTCAGCGTCCCGGTCTTCGCCACGACCTTGATCGGATGGGATTTGATCGGCCGCCCTTTTGCATCCTGCAGATAGATTTGTTTCAGGAGGGGGCGCAATGTTCCGGTCCGGTTTGCGACCACCAGCGCGCGCAGGAGGTCGGTTGCGGTCAGTCGCGATTTATCGCCAAGCCCGGAATGATCCACCATGCGGCTGGACTGCATGCCCAAGGTCGCCGCGGCCCAACGGCTCATCACCGCACCGGAATCGGAGAGCGACCCGGGGCGCTCGCCCCGCTGCACACTGGCCGTCATGCCGATCATTTCCGCCATGAGGTTGTTGGAATACTTGAGCATCGCCTTCAGCAAGGCCGGCAGCGGATCGCTCTGATACTGGGCGACCATTTCGCCGGACGGCAGGCGATCGGTCTGTTTCGGGGTCGGCAGGGCAAGACCATGCGCACGGGCCAGCGTCTGGAATACGTCCCCCGCATAGAGCGCAGGATTGCGCACCGGCAACCAGCGCGCACCGCCATTGCCGAGCGCGCCGCTGGCAACGGTCCAGTGATCGACCCCCGCCTTGTCCTGATAGGTATAGACCGGCAGATCCCGTCGCACGACGGCCATTTTGGAGCTATACACATCCGGGCGAAATTTCTCGGTTCTGGCGTCCATGGTGATGGCCCAGCTGCTGCCCGCGCGCTTCCATTCAAAATGCACCCGGTTGAAATTCAGGGCGATACCGCTCACCGCAGGGCTATACCCCAGATGGTCGGGCTGGCCCGGATCGATCGATTTCACAATTGGCAACATGCTGTCCCAGACCAGGAACCGGCCAGTGACGCGCTGAATCCCCTTGGCCTTCAGGGCCGCTGCCAGTTCACCAAGCCCATCGGTGCTCAGCGTCGGATCACCACCGCCCACGAGCACCAGATCGCCCTTCAGAACACCGTTCTGGACCGGACCCGTCGCGATAAGCCGGGTGCGAAACCGATAGCCTGCACCGAGCGTATCCATGGCATAGAGCGCTGTGACCACCTTTGCCACGCTGGCCGGTGGCAAAGGCGCATCCGCGTTCACACTCTCCAGCAGCTGGCCGCTATCTGCATCCGCAACCGCACAGACCACCTCCCCCGACAGGCCGGCATTCTTCAGGATCGACTCCAGCCCCTCGCGACCGGGGCTGAGCGGATTGAGCCCACGCATCTTCGGACGCGGCGCGGAACTGGGTGCATTGGCAAGCGCCGGGCCGGAACCGAGGGCAGCAAGAGCGGAGGTGATAAGGCGACGGCGTGAAATCATGATGCGCAAGTTGAATCAAATTCCCTTGCATTCGGCAATTGCCTTATTCGCAATTTGCCAAAGAAGTTTCTGTGACGGCCACAAAACCTGCCATGCAGCCCGGTTAGTCGGACCATTCACCGCGCTTGCGGATTTCAGTTGAGGACGCATCGACCATGGGCACGTTGAGAAAACACCAGGCCGGGGCCTCGGCACGCGCCAGTCGCTGGCTCTGCCAGGCCGGGATGCGATGGGCGCCATAAATGCGGGCGGCGGGCGACAGCCGCGCCGAGATCCGCTCTCCCGGGCGCGCCAACACGCCGACGGGCACAGTGTTCAGAATGTCGCGCCAGTCCTTCCAGCGGTGGAAATGGGCAAGGTTGTCGGCCCCCATCAGCCAGACAAAGCGCACATGCGGATAGGTGGTGCGCAGGTGCCGCAGGGTCTGGGCAGTGTAGCGCGTGCCCAGACGGGCCTCGATATCCGAAATCCGCACCCGCGGATGATCCATCATCGCCCGCGCCGCCGCCATCCGCCGCGCCATGGAGGCCGGCGGGTTTTCCTTCAGCGGATTGCCCGGGGTGACCAGCCACCAAAGCTGGTCAAGGTTGAAGCGTTTCAATGCCGCCAGAGAGATCTGCACATGCCCCTGATGCGGCGGATCAAAGGATCCGCCCAGCAGGCCCACGGTCATGCCCGGGCGCAGGAAGGGGTACGCAGTTTTCATCGCGGGATTGATGCGCAGATTTGGAAGGGGATGGCAACGGGGGATGCAATGCACGCAATGCCTGCGCCTGACCTTGAGAAAGAAACGCGGATGGTAGGAAAGAACTACCTGCCGAAATCTAGGAGATATTCGAGCTTATAAAATTGCGATCAGAGATCCTAGTCCGAAGCAAAGAAAAGGCCCCGCGAAATACGAGGCCTTTCCGTTGGCTATCACCGCACAAACTTCTTGTGCTTCAACCGCTTGGGCTCCAGCGCGTCCGGTCCCAGACGGCGCTTCTTGTCTTCTTCGTAGTCCTCGAAGTTGCCCTCGAACCACTCCACATGTGCGTCGCCCTCAAAGGCGAGGATGTGGGTACAGATCCGGTCGAGGAAGAAACGGTCGTGCGAGATCACCACGGCGCAGCCAGCGAAATCGACCAGCGCGTCTTCCAGTGCCCGCAGGGTTTCCACGTCCAGATCGTTGGTCGGCTCATCGAGCAGCAGCACGTTGCCGCCTTCTTTGAGCAGGCGCGCCATATGGACCCGGTTGCGCTCACCACCCGACAGGAGGTTCAGCGTCTTTTGCTGATCGCCGCCCTTGAAGTTGAACGAAGAGCAGTAGGCACGGGAGTTGACCTGGGCATCCCCTAGTTCGATGACTTCCGCACCGCCCGAGATCGCCTCCCAGACCGTGTCCTTGTCGTTGAGGTCATCACGGGACTGGTCGACGTAGGAGAGCTTTACCGTATCGCCATATTCGACCGAGCCAGCATCAGGTTGCTCCTGTCCGGTCAACATCCGGAACAGGGTCGACTTACCCGCGCCGTTGGGGCCGATCACACCGACGATACCGCCCGGCGGCAGCGAGAAGTTCAACCCTTCGACCAGCTGCTTGTCGCCATAGTGCTTGGCCAGGTTTTCCACCTCGATCACCTTGGAGCCCAGACGCGGGCCATTCGGGATCACGATCTGGGCGCGCCCGACCTTTTCCCGCTCGGAGGTATTGGCCATCTCGTTGTAGGCCGAGATCCGCGCCTTGGACTTGGCCTGACGGGCCTTCTGTCCCTGACGCATCCATTCGAGTTCGCGCTCCAGCGTCTTCTGGCGGGCCTTGTCCTCGCGGGCTTCCTGCTGCAGGCGCTTGGCTTTCTGCTCCAACCAGGCAGAATAGTTGCCTTCGTAGGGAATGCCGCGGCCACGGTCGAGTTCGAGGATCCAGCCAGTAATATCATCCAGGAAGTAACGGTCGTGGGTGACGCAGAGGATGGTGCCCTTGTAGTCGATCAGGTGCTGCTGCAGCCAGGCGATGGTCTCGGCATCGAGGTGGTTGGTCGGTTCGTCGAGGAGCAGCATGTCAGGCGCCTCCAACAGCAGCTTGCACAGCGCCACGCGGCGTTGCTCACCACCTGAAAGGTCCTTGATGTCCGCGTCATCCGGCGGGCAGCGCAGCGCCTCCATGGAGACGTCCACCTGGCTGTCGAGATCCCAGAGGTTCTCGGAATCGATGGCGTCCTGCAGGGTCGTCATCTCTTCCATCAGCTCGTCGGTGTAGTTTTCGGCCATCTCGACGGCGATCTGGTTGAACCGGTCCACCTTGGCCTTTTTCTCCGCCACGCCGAGCATGACGTTTTCACGCACCGTCAGGCTTTCATCCAGCTTCGGCTCCTGCGGCAGATAGCCGACCTTGGCACCTTCCGCGGACCAGGCCTCGCCGGTGAAGTCCTTGTCGAGACCGGCCATGATGCGCATCAGGGTCGATTTACCGGCGCCGTTGACGCCGACAACACCGATTTTCACGCCCGGAAGAAAGGACAGGTGAATGTTTTCAAAGCATTTCTTACCACCCGGGTAAGTCTTGGAGACACCCTGCATGTGATAGACGTACTGGTAGGAGGCCATGGGATTGCTCCGTCATTAGGGGAAAGAGGTTGGCCGCTGTGATAACGCGTGCGCCGGGCAGGAGCAATCGCTGCAGTGCTTGCATGTCCTCGCCCTCCCCAAGCGAAGCGCGTTTATCGCGTGCCGTTCCGTTACCTTCCATAATCTGACCACATTTCTCGACAATGATCGTGCGGACGGCAGCCCTTGATCCCCTGAGGCAAGGACAGCAATCTGTGACAGGAGGCACGGCATGATCTTGGCAGCACTATTCCTTGCGATCATTACAGGTGGACTGGCCACCTTGGGTGCCGCAGTGATGTTCAATGCGACATTCTGGAGCTGCCTGGGCATCTATGTGCTGGTCGGAAGCCTTACCACGCTCAGCGTCGCCTGTCTGGCCGTCCTGCTGCAGCCCCGCCATGATGCGGACGCAGAATCCGGCGAAATCGAGTTGGCACACGTCTGACAAGCACAGCTCACCTGTAGCGATCAGATCCATTTTCTGCCGATTGCGAAGCTGTCGTTAACCTTTCTTAAAGATTCTCCGTGCTACCTTAGCGTGCGTAACTGAGTCGAATTTCGCGTCGACACACCTCGCCCATAGCGGCCCTAGCGACCGCATGATCATCAAGAGAGGATTGCAACATAATGGCACTTGCAGGTTTGTTTCTCGGTATGATCGCAGGATCGACAGCTGCGTCTGTTGGTTTCTTTGCGTTTGACCTCTCCGTCTTGGTTTGTCTCGGAATCTACTCGTTCGTGGGCGCGGCGAGTGTGTTTGGCATCGCAGCTCTCAGCTATGTGTTGCGCAACCAATCCTCTGACTGGACGACCTCGGGCAGTCACGAAACAGCCGCTGGCTGATCTGCCCCCCACTGGCACATGATTAAGAAACCGTGCACCTGATGCGGGATCAGCCTGCGTCGGCGGACCTTATAATCTCGATCAGTTCATGTAGCTTTGGCACCATCGCGGCGATGTTGGCGGCCACTCCATCCGCATTGGGGTGAATGCCATCGTCCTGCATGAAGGCACCCAGCTGTGCCGGATCATCACCAGCGCGCTCCACCATTCCCTCAAATGCAAAAGCATGAAGCACGACGCCATTGTCCTGAGCGAGATCTGCATAGATGCTGTCAAATTCAGCCTTATAGGCCGCGCCAAAATTGCCCGGCGCCTGCATGCCGATCAGCATCACGGCTGCTCCGGCCTTCTGCGACGCCTCAACGATATGAGACAGATTTTCTCGCGCATTTTCAGGCGGCAGTCCCCGCAGCAGATCATTGCCGCCGAGCAGCACAATCACACCATCCGGTTGATCCGCCAGCGTCCAATCAATCCGCGCGGCGCCGCCCGCCGTGGTATCGCCGGACACCCCGGCATTGGCCACAACAACGTCCAGGCCTTGCGCCTCGAACCAGGACTGCAACTGCGGCACGAACCCCTCACCCTGCGCCATACCATAGCCCTGCACGAGACTGTCCCCGAAGGCCGTTATCTTAATCGCATCTGCATGCACAAACGGCGTCGACATCATCAACGCCGTGAAAGTCGCCGCAATCTGCTTTAGAAACTTGCGCATGGTGGTGGGCACTCCATATCAGTTTAGGATCAAAAAAAACACAGGCAGCCCCTCATGAGCACTGACGCCCGCCCCGTTCTCTCACTTCAAGATGTGCATTTGTCGCTGAATGGCAATACCGGCCCGGTGTCGATCCTCGAGGAGATCAGCCTTGACGTGCGGCGGGGCGAAACGCTGGCGCTGGTGGGACCATCGGGGTCCGGCAAGTCCTCGCTTCTGATGGTGATGGGCGGGCTGGAACAGGCCACCGGTGGCGCCGTGCACGCCATGGGCGAGGATCTGACCCGGCTGGACGAGGACGCGCTGGCCCGGTTTCGCCGCGCCCATATGGGGGTGGTGTTCCAGAGCTTTCACCTGATCCCGACGATGACCGCGCTGGAAAACGTCGCCACGCCGCTGGAGTTGGCCGGCGCGCGCGATGCCTTTGACCGGGCCCGCGAAGAATTGGATGCCGTGGGGCTTGGGCATCGCTGCGACCACATGCCCGCGCAGCTATCGGGCGGCGAGCAGCAACGGGTGGCGCTGGCGCGCGCGGTGGTGACACGGCCAGAGATCCTTTTGGCGGATGAGCCCACGGGCAACCTCGATCAGGCCAATGGCGCACAGGTGATGGACCTGCTGTTCGACCTGCGCGACCGCCATGGCTCGACACTGGTGATGGTGACCCACGCACCCGACCTGGCAGAGCGCTGCGACCGCACGGTTCACCTGCGCGATGGGCGCATCTTGCCCGACAGCCAGCGTGAGGCGGCGGAATGAGCACGACCGGCCTGCCCGCCCCGGGCCAATTTCGCCTCGCCTGGCGCTTTGCCCTGCGCGAGCTGCGCGGCGGTTTGCGCGGGTTTCGCCTCTTTCTGGCCTGTCTCGCGCTTGGGGTTGGCGTCATTGCCGCCATCGGCTCGATCCGCGCCTCCATCGAGGCGGGGCTGACCCGCGAAGGCGCAAGCCTCCTCGGTGGCGATGCAGAGCTGACCTTCACCTACCGCTTTGCCACGCAGGATGAGGCCGCGTGGATGGCGCAGGTCGCCCGCGACCGTTCCGAGGTGGTGGAGTTTCGCTCCATGGCGGTGGTGGATGACGAACGCGCGTTGACACAGGTGAAATCCGTCGACGCCGCCTATCCCTTGCGCGGAGAGCTCCGCCTGACGTCTGGCGCGCCTCTGCACGAGGCCCTCGCCGAGGTGGATGGCCGCCCCGGCGCGGTGATGGAGCGGGTCCTGGCGGACAGGCTGGGGCTAAGCGAGGGCGATTTTTTCAACCTCGGCACGCAGGAATTCCGCTTGAGCGGCCTGATCGAGTGGGAACCGGACGCAGCCGGATCGGGCTTTTCCATCGGGCCGCGCACTTTGGTGCGCACGGACGCGCTGGCGCAGTCTGGATTGCTGGCGCCGGGCACGCTCTATTCGACCAAATACCGCCTGACCCTGCCGCCTGACGCCGATCTGCAAGCGCTGGAACAAGACGCCCGTGCGCAGTTCGAAGACAGCGGCATGCGCTGGCGCGACGCGCGCAACGGCGCGCCGGGGATTGCGCGCTTTGTCGAGCGTTTGGGCGCGTTTCTGGTGCTGGTGGGTCTCTCGGGGCTGGCCGTGGGCGGCGTAGGCGTCTCCACCGCGGTGCGCGCCTATCTCGCCACCAAGACCGAGACCATCGCCACCCTGCGCACGCTTGGCGCCGAACGGCGGGTGATCTTTTTGACCTATTTCCTGCAGATCGGCGTGTTGTCGCTCTGCGGTATTGCGCTGGGACTGGTGCTGGGCGGGATCGGGCCGCTGCTGCTGGGGCCGCTGATCGCAGCACAGCTGCCGTTTCCGGCGGTGTTTTCCGTCTACCCCGGGGCACTGGCCGAGTCCGCACTCTACGGTGTTTTGACGGCGCTTCTCTTCACCCTCTGGCCTCTGGCCCGGGCAGAGCGCATCCGGGCCGCCGCGCTCTACCGTGATGCGGTGGGTGGGCCCATGCAGTGGCCCGCGAAGCGCTATATCCTTGCCACCCTGGCGACACTGGGCCTTCTGATCGCGGCGGCTGCGCTGTTCAGCGGTGCGCCCGCACTGGCGCTTTGGACGGCGGGCGGGCTGATCGGCGCGCTGATCGTATTGCTGATCGCCGGGGCCGCCATCGGCTGGCTGGCCCGGATCAGCAACCGGCTGGCGCGCGGCAAACCCGCGCTCCGCTGGGCGCTGGCCTCCATTGCCTCCACTCGTGACGGCGCAATGCCTGCGGTGCTGGCGCTGGGGCTTGGCCTGACCGTGCTGGCCGCCATCGGCCAGATCGACGGCAATATGCGCCGCGCCATTGCGGGCAACCTGCCGGATGTTGCGCCGTCCTATTTCTTTGTCGACATCCAGCGCGACCAGATGCCCGCCTTTCTGCAGCGTGTCGAGGGCGACCCGCAGGTGAGCAAGGTGGACAATGCGCCCATGTTGCGCGGCATCATTAACCGCATCAATGATCGCCCCGCCAAGGAGGTCGCAGGCGATCATTGGGTTATTCGCGGAGATCGCGGTGTGACATACGCCGCCGCCAAACCCGCCAGTACCAATGTAACCGCGGGCGAATGGTGGCCGGAAGATTACACCGGCGCACCACAGATTTCATTTGCCGCCGAAGAGGCCGAGGAAATGGGCCTGAAGCTCGGCGACACCATGACCATCAACGTGCTTGGTCGCGACATCACTGGCAGTATCACCAGTTTCCGCGAGGTGGATTTTTCCAACGCGGGCATGGGGTTTGTTCTAACCATGAATGAGGCTGCGCTGATCGGCGCACCGCACAGCTACATCGCCAGCGTCTATGCAGAAGAGGAAGCCGAAGCCGCCATCCTGCGCGACGTGGCCCGCGCCATGCCCAACATCACCGCGATCCGGGTGCGCGATGCAATCGACCGGGTGTCAGAGATCCTCGGCCAATTGGCCACCGCCACCGCCTATGGCGCGGCGGCAACTCTGTTCACCGGCTTTCTGGTGCTACTTGGCACGGCAGCGGCGGCGGAACCGGCACGGCGATACGAGGCGGCACTTTTGAAGACACTGGGCGCGCCCCGTGGCCAGATCCTGCGCAGTTTTGCCCTGCGCTCTGCCCTTCTGGGTGCGGCGGCGGGCAGCGTGGCCCTGCTGGCGGGGATACTGGGCGCTTGGTCCGTCAGCCATTTTGTGCTGGAAACCGACTATGTGGTGATCTGGCCCAATGCGATCGGAGTGATCGGCGGCGGCGTTCTGGTGACGCTCTTTGCCGGATTGGCCTACGCATTGCGCCCGCTGGCGGCACGACCGGCACGGGTGCTGCGTGCGCGCGACTAAGGGTGGCCCTAGGCGTGCGCCGCCGCTTCGGGACCGGGACAGGACATCGGCGCCAGAATACGCTGCAACTCGAAATTGTCGCAGGTCAGGCTATCCAGCCTAACCCCGTCCAGCGCAGTGTAGAACGCCTCTCCCGCACGGGTCAGGGCATCACGCAGGCGACAGGCCGCCACCAGCGGGCAGGTATTGTCGGCATCGGCAAAGCATTCAACCATCGGCAATCCGCCCTCAACCTGCCGGAAGACATCGCCAATGCAGATATCGCTGGCCGTCCGACCCAGGGTCAGCCCCCCGTTGCGGCCACGCTGGGTCTTCAGAAACCCAAGCTGGCTCAGTTGATTGACCACTTGCGCCAGATGGTTTTCCGAGATGTTGCAACGCTGCGCAATCTCGGATTTGGTGACAAGGCGACCCTCGTGCAGGGCACAATACATCAGCAGACGGACCGCGATATTGGTTCTTTTTGTGATACGCATTGTAGGGCCCTCTCCCGGAGACGGTGACAGCCCAGTGTTGCAAATTGAGACAAAAAGCGGTTTGACATACATCAAAGCCCCCTCAGAAAACGACAAGGCCTCATGACACCGCATTTCTTCGGCTTCGGCAGCCTCGTAAACACCGCCAGCCATATCTACGGCAACACCCGCCCCGCGCGATTGGCGGGCTGGAGGCGCGCCTGGGTGCACACGCCGGAGCGCAATCTGGCGTTTCTAAGCGTCCGCCCGGCACATGGACATGTGATCGAGGGGCTGCTGGCTGCGGTTCCGAACGGCGATTGGGCCGCGCTGGACGAACGCGAAACCGGATATGTGCGCGTCGACGTGACGGCCCAGGTGGCCCATGACATGGCCCCTGCCCCGCAGATCTCGCTCTATCAGGTGCCGGACGAGACCCAGGACCCGGGCGCAAGTGGCCACAAGATCCTGATGAGCTATCTCGACGTGGTGCTGCGCGGCTATACGCAGGTCTTCGGCGAGGGCGGTGCGCGGGCCTTCATGGCCACGACGGATGGCTGGGAGACGCCGATCCTGGATGACCGCGCCACCCCCCGCTATCCACGCCATCAGGAGATCACAGCCGAGGAACGCACGCTTCACGATACGCTGATTGCTGAGGCAGGCGCACGGGTTCTGGCGGACGGCGCATGATCTCGCGCAGCCTCCTGCTGTTGCGTCGCGTCACGCGACAGCTGTGGTTCCGGGTGGTTGCGATCTCACTGTTCTCATTGCTGGCTTTGGCTGTAGCGCCACTGCTGGCGCCTATTCTGCCACAAGAGTGGGAAAACAGGTTCGGGCGCGATGCAGTGCTGCCTGTACTCAACATCCTCGCCACCGGCATGCTGGCGGTGACCACCTTCTCGCTCAACGTCATGGTCAGCGCATATCGCACCGCCTCCACCATGGCGACGCCGCGCGTCTATCGGCTGCTGCTGGAGGACACTGTGACACAGAGCGTGCTGGCGACCTTCACCGGCGGCTTCGTCTATTCGCTGAGCGCGATCATCCTGTTCCGAGCCAGGCTTTACCCGCCCGGCGCCGCCTTTGTGGTGTTTGTGATGACCGTGCTGGTGGTGGCGCTGATCGTGATCGCCATCCTGCGCTGGATCGACCACCTGTCGGATCTGGGCAGCATGGACCACACCCTGCGCCTGATCGAGACCCGCACCCGCAATAGCCTGCAGGCGCGCAAGGACACACCCAGCCTCGGCGGGTGTTGCGACACGTCGGAGCCGCCAGCGGACGCCCGTCCGATTGCCGCTGCTGAAAGCGGGTTTGTCCGGTTCGTCGACATGCCCGCGCTCAACGCCCGTGCAGAGGAGGCGGGCGTCACCATTCATCTGACCCGCCTGCCGGGCGAGTTCGTGCTGCGCGGGCGGCCGCTTGCCATGGCGCAGGGTGCGGATAGGGATTTCTGCACCGAAGCCACGGGTCTGATCGACATCGGCGACGTGCGCAGTTTCGAGCAGGACCCGGCCTTCGGGCTGACCCTGCTGGCCGAAACAGCGCAGCGGGCCCTGTCACCCGGTGTAAACGATCCCGGCACCGCGATCGAGGTGATGGGCCGCATCGAACGGCTGTTGTGGGAGACCCTGCCCGATGGCACCGAGACCGAGGGAGGCGAGGTCCGTTTCCCGCACATCCACCTGCCGCCGGTGACGGCGCAGGAGCTGCTGAAGGCATGTTTCCCCCCCATTGCACGCTGCGCCGAGGATGCGCCGGAGGTGATGCAATGGATGGATAAAGCGCTCAGCGAGCTGGAGCACCACCCCAACACCGCCATGACCAAAGCGGCACGCAAGATGCACAACAGTTTCTTCGACTAGGCGCTTGTAACCAAAACGGGCAGAGCCTGCGCCCTGCCCGTTCTTGATTGTCCGATATTCAGGTCGCAACCTCAGTCTCAGCCGCGCGCGCGCACCGTCTCCATCAGCGCTAGCAGGGCGGACATGTCGGGGCCGCGCTCCATGCCGGTGACGGCCTTGCGCAGGGGCATGAACAGCCCCTTGCCCTTGCGGCCGGTCTTTTCCTTAACCGCGGCCGTCCATTTGCCCCAGCTCTCGCTGTCATAGGGGCCTTCGGGCAGCAGCGCCATCGCCTCGGCGATGAATTCCTTGTCCTCGTCGGCGATCAGCGGCTCGGCGCCATCACGGCAGAGCACCCACCAGCCCTCAAGATCCTTGAGCGTGGTGATATTCTCCTTCGCAACCGCCCAGAAGGCCTCCTGCTTGTCCTCGGGCACGCCCGCCGCTGCCACATGCGACTGCACCGCCGACAGCGGAAGCCCCTGCAGGTAGCGCGCGGTCAGCGGATAGAGATCATCGGCATCAAACTTGGTCGGCGCGGAGCCGAACCGGTTGATGTCGAAACCCTCGACCAGCTCTGCCATCTCGTGGCGCAACTCCACCGGATCGGACGAGCCCAGACGCGCCATCAACGACAAGAGCGCCATCGGCTTCACGCCCGCCTCGCGCAGGTCGCGCAGCGCCAATGTGCCGAGCCGTTTGGACAGCGCCTCGCCCTGCGGGCCGGTGAGCAGCGAGTGATGCGCAAATTCCGGGTGGCCATGACCCAGCGCCGACATGATCTGGATCTGTGTCGCGGTATTGGTCACGTGGTCAGAGCCGCGCACCACATGGGTCACGCCCATATCCGTGTCATCCACCACCGAGGCGATGGTGTAGAGCACCTGCCCGTCACCGCGGATCAGCACCGGGTCGGACACGGAGGCCGCATCAATGGAGATGTCGCCAAGGATGCCATCGTTCCAGTCAATCCGCTCATGGTCGAGCTTGAAACGCCAGACGCCATTGCCACGCTCGGCGCGCAGGGCGTCCTTCTCAGCATCAGACAGCGTCAGCGCAGCGCGGTCATAGACCGGCGGCTTGCCCATGTTGAGCTGCTTCTTGCGCTTGAGGTCCAGTTCCGTCGGGGTCTCGAAGGCCTCGTAGAAGCGGCCGATCTCGCGCAGCTTATCGGCGGCCTCGGCATAGCGGTCGAGCCGCTCGGACTGGCGTTCCACCTTGTCCCATGTGAGGCCAAGCCATTCCAGATCCTGCTTGATCGCGTCGACGTATTCTTCTTTCGAGCGCTCGGGATCGGTGTCGTCGATGCGCAGGATGAATGTCCCGCCGGCCTTGCGGGCGATCAGGTAGTTCATCAGCGCGGTGCGCAGGTTGCCCACGTGGATATAGCCGGTGGGCGACGGCGCAAAACGGGTGGTGGTCATCGCAATTCTCCTGTTGGTCGTTGATCTGTCACAGGCGCGCGGAATTGTCCAGTTTCCGCGTCTTTGGCTGCAAAGATGCGCCCCTGTCGGGGCGCGGCCTCCGGCGGAGGTATTTGGGAAAAGATGAAGGCGGTGTGCGCTCCCACGCATTCGTGATCGGGCTTCAGGGGACTTTGCGGATCGGTGCGCTAGGCTTGGATCATACCATTCAACAGGGAGACCAAGAGGATGACATTAAAGCTATCCCGCCGTGCCGCGCTGGCCGGTGTTGCCGCCGCCCCGATTGCCGCGACCGTTGCTGCGCCCGTGAGGGCTGCGGGCGATAAGGCCGCCATGACACCCTTGCATGCCCGCGCCTTCAAGGTCGGGGATTATACCGTGCACAGCCTGCTTGCGGGCAGCACCGGGCGCGACGGGGTGCAGGATATCTTTGGCGGCGGGGCCTCGGATGAGGCGTTCGCCCAAGTGGCAGAAGAGAATTTTATCTCTGACACCAATGCGCAGTTCTATTTCACTCCGACGCTGGTTGATACCGGCGCGGAAAAAATCCTGTTCGACACGGGCCTCAACGCCGGCGGCATCACCTCGGCGCTGGCGGATGCGGGCGTGACACCCGACGAGATCGATGTAGTGGTTCTGACCCATATGCACGGCGACCACATCGGCGGCATGACCGACGACAGCGGTGCGGCCACCTTTGCCAATGCGCGCTACGTGACGGCGGCGCGGGAGTATGACCATTGGACCGGCCTGCCCGAGGGCAATGGCGGTGCGGATCGGGTGCGGGCCAAGGTGGCGCCGCAGGCCGAGAAGATGAGCTTTATCGAGGATGGCGGCACGGTGGCCTCCGGGGTGACCGGCATGGCGGCCTTTGGGCACACGCCGGGTCACATGGTCTACATGATCGAGAACGGCGGCCAGCAGCTTTTGCTGACAGCGGATCTGGCGAACCACTATGTGTTCCCCTTTGCACATCCCGAATGGCAGACCAGCTTCGACACCGACAAGGACGCTGCCTCTGCCACCCGACGCCGGGTGCTGGATATGCTGGCAAATGATCGCACGCCGATGATCGGCTATCACATGCCCTTCCCGGCTGCCGGTTTTGTGGAAACGCGCGGCGACGGCTTTCGGTTTGTGCCGGTGAGCTATCAGATGATGGGCTAGGGCTTCAGTCCCGCCGGGCGGCGGTCAGTAACGGCTGAGGCGGAAGGGGCGCGGATCAACTATGGGCGTGTCCCCCGTCACCAGATCCGCTGTCAGCCGCCCGGCACCGGGGCCGAGGCCAAAACCGTGGCCGCTGTAGCCGGTGGAGACAAACAGGCCGGGACGGGCCTGCACTTCGGAGATCACCGGAATTTCATCCGGGGTCACATCAATCAGGCCACCCCAGCTTTGGGTGACATCAGCCTTTTCCAGCGCCGGGAAGGCATCGCGCACCGCCGCAAGCCCACGGCGCAGGGCCTTTTGCGAGGGCTGAGGATCAAGCACGCGGGTTTCCTCAAACGCGGTGCGATCCTGGCCGGTCCAAGGGCGGGCCTCGCGGGCCTCGGTGCTCCACCGATTGGACAAGCGGAACCGCAGGGCGGTGACATCCTGCAGGAAGGCCGGAATGAAGCGGTGCCCGATGCGGAAGGTGTCGGGCACGATGTCAAAGGTGTTTTCGCCACCCGAGGCAACGGTATAGCCGCCATCTGCGCGTTTGCGCAGGCCAAAGCCCGCCGCCCAAAGCGCGGTCACCGGCACGCCCTCGACCGGAGAGAGGCGCATCACGGAGTTGAGCACCTTGAGTTGCGGCAGGAAAATTCCCTCGTTGCGCAGGAACAGACGAGACCACGCCCCCCCTGCGACCACCACCGCCGTCGCAGTGACGCGGCCCTTTTCGGTAACAACGCCGCGAATGCGTCCGGCCTCCACATCCAGCGTGCGCACGGCGCAGCCGGTGACCACCACAGCGCCCTTGTCGCGCGCGGCCGAGGCTATGGCGTGGGTCGCCATCTGCGGTTCGGCGCAGCCGTCCTGCGGTGTGTGAAAACCTGCGCGCAAACGTTGGCCATAGCCCGGCGTCAGCGCCTCCAGCGCCGCACCACGCAGCATATGTCCCTCACCGCCGATGTCTTTCAAATGCTCGGCCCACGCCAGGAGTTCAGCCTCGCGCTTGCGGCTGCCAGCGGTGAACATGATACCGCATTTGGTATAGCCGGTTGCATGGCCGGTGCGTTCGTCCAGGCCCTCCCAAATGCGCTGGGAATGGGTCATCAGCTCCATTTCGCGGGGGTCGCGCTGGGACATGCGCACCCAGCCCCAGTTGCGCGAGCTTTGTTCGCCCGCGATCTGGCCCTTTTCGCACAACAGCACCGAATGGCCCCGTTCAGCAAGTTCCAGCGCAGTGGATGCGCCCACGATTCCACCGCCAATCACGACGACATCAACCGCGTTTGGCAGCACGCGGTCCGAATTGAAATGAGGCAGCTTTGGTCCGGGCATGGGTCTGTTCTATTCCGTCAGGAAAGAGGGGGTCTAGCCGTGCATGACAGTCTTGAGGCCAGTTTCCGCAGCCTGTGTTCTTCCGGCCTCAACCGAGGCCGGAACGGTCATATTGTCCAGACCTGGATAGTTCGATCAGCTGGGATCACGCCAGCGATTGACGATCGGATAGCGCCGGTCAAGCCAGAAGGCCCGCTTGGTCAAGCGGGCACCGGGTGCGGACTGAAAACGTTTGTATTCGCTGATATAAAGCAGGTGTTCCACCCGTTTTGCTACATCGCGATCAAAGCCTGCAGCGGCGCAATCGGCGATGGATCCGTCCTGATCTACAAGGATATCGAGAATCGCATCCAGCTCGGGATAATCCGGCAGGGAATCGCTGTCTTTCTGATCCTCGCGCAGCTCCGCCGAGGGGGGCTTGTCGATCACATTCGGGCGGATCACCTCGCCCTCTGGTCCCATCATCCAATCGCGGTGATTGGCATTGCGCCAGCGGCAGGTCTCAAACACGCGCGTCTTGTAGAGGTCCTTGATCGGGTTATAGCCGCCGTTCATATCGCCGTAGATGGTGGCATAGCCCACAGCCACCTCGGATTTGTTGCCAGTGGTCAGCAGCATCTCGCCAAATTTGTTGGACATAGCCATCAGCAGCAGGCCGCGCAGTCGCGACTGGATGTTTTCCTCGGTGAGGTCCGCATCACGCCCCGCAAAGAGCGGCGCAAGCGTATTGCTGATCGCATCACGCCCTTCAGAAATCGGCACATAGTCGTAGTGAACGCCCAGCGCTTTGGCCACGGCCTCGGCATCCTCCAACGATTCCTTTGAGGTGTATTCGGACGGCAGCATAACGCAGCGCACGTTCTCCGACCCCAGTGCATCGACCGCGATGGCGGCCACGATGGCCGAGTCCACGCCCCCCGAAAGGCCCAGCAGCGCTTTTTTAAACCCGGTTTTGCCCATGTAGTCGCGCAAGGACAGCACCATGGTGCGATAATCCTGCTCCCACGCATCGGGCAGATGTGCCTTTTCGCCCTCTTGAATGCGCCAGCCATCGGCGGTGCGCTCCAGATCGAGCTGCGTGATGCATTCGTCAAAGACCGGCAACTGAACCGCCAATGCACCATGCGGGTTCAGGGCAAAGCTGCCGCCGTCAAAGACCTGATCGTCCTGACCGCCCACCATATTGAGGTAGATCACCGGCAGACCGGTCTCGATC
Source organism: Tritonibacter sp. SIMBA_163 (assembly GCF_046535935.1). Taxonomy (NCBI): domain Bacteria; kingdom Pseudomonadati; phylum Pseudomonadota; class Alphaproteobacteria; order Rhodobacterales; family Paracoccaceae; genus Tritonibacter; species Tritonibacter sp. SIMBA_163. The sequence continues at coordinate 181,529 of NZ_JAWJBP010000005.1, read as the reverse complement.
GAGCGGGCCACCATGTGATTGTAGCGGGTCTCCATCTTGCCACGATAATAGGGCGAGCCATTGGGGATCAGCAGGAATTCGGCGCCGGTTTCTTCCAGCGTCTCGGCCACATCCTCATGCCAGCCATCCTCGCAGATCGGGCTGCCGATACGGGTATTGCCAACAGAGTATGGCCCGCCCAACGGCCCCGCATCAAAAATCCGCACCTCGTCGAATACTGTCTCGTTTGGCAAATGGTGCTTCAGGCATTTGGAGGCGATCTTGCCGCCCTTGAGGATCAGATAGGCATTGTAGAGCTTGCCACCCTCGACCCATGGGCTGCCGATCGCCAGCGCCGGACCATCCGCCACCGCAGCGGCCAGCGCCTCGACCTCGGCAATCGCAGCCTGATGAAAGGCCGGCTTCATCACCAGATCCTGCGTGTTGTATCCTGTGATGAACATCTCCGGCAGCGCCACGAGATCAGCGCCGGCGTCACGCCCGGCCTGCCATGCAGTGCGCGCCTTGGCGGCATTGCCTGCCAGATCACCAACTGTCGGGTTCAATTGCGCAAGCGTGATGCGAAAACTATCGGCCATCTGACGGGTCCTCGGATTCATGTCTTAGCAAGCCGTGTATCAGATCCCTGCCGAAGGGGAAGCCTATGGGGGCAAAACCGTTGCGACCGGGCCGCTGCTGACATAGGTTTGCGGAAAAGCAACCCAATTCCAGGCAGCGCTCGAACGACTTGAGGCAACTGAGGTTTCCATGATCCGCATCAGCTCCACACTTATCCTGACTTCCCTGCTGGCGCTGACCGCGGCGGGCGCCGGGGCTCCCGCATTTGCACAGGACGGACAGGTCCTGACCACCCAAGACGAGATCGGCGGCGTCTACGAGGGGGAGTTCAAGGGCGGACTGCAACACGGTCAGGGCACCTACAAGCTGCCCAACGGCTATGAATATTCCGGCCAATGGGTCGATGGAGAGATCCGTGGCACAGGTGTCGCGCGTTTTCCAAATGGGTCAGTTTACGAAGGCGAATTTGCCAAGGGCAAACCCGAGGGCATCGGCAAGATCACCTTTGCCGACGGCGGCACCTATGAAGGGGAATGGAAAAACGGCGTGATCAACGGCCAGGGCGTTGCGATCTATGCCAACGGCGTGCGCTACGAGGGCACATTCGTCAACGCCAAGCACCACGGCCGTGGTGTGATGCAGAACCCCGGTGGTTATGAATACGAAGGCGATTGGGTCGAAGGCCGCAAAGAGGGCACCGGCAAGATCACCTATCCCAATGGCGCCACCTATCAAGGCGGCGTCAAGGACGGTAAACTCGACGGGCTTGGCACGTTGGTGATGCCCGACGGCCTCAAATACGAGGGCGAATGGGGCGACGACCAGATGAACGGTATGGGCACCCTGACCCAGCCGAACGGCGACGTCTACGAAGGCGCGCTGGTCAGTGGCCGCCGTCAGGGCGAAGGCAAGCTGACCTATGCCAATGGCGATGTCTACGAAGGCATGTTCGAAGACGACCTGCGGCAGGGCCAAGGGACCTACACCGGCACCGACGGATATCTCTACACAGGCCAGTGGCAGGCCGGCCAAATCGAGGGCGAAGGCAAGGTGACCTACCCCGACGGCTCCGTCTATGTTGGTGAGTTCCGCGATGACCTCGCCCATGGCACCGGCAAGATCACCTACCCCGATGGCTCCACCTACGAAGGCGAATGGGTCGCCGGGGTGATCGAGGGCGAAGGCACGGCCACCTACCCCAATGGCACCGTCTACGAAGGCAGTTTCAAGAACGCCAAGAACGATGGCCAGGGCGTCATGACCTCACCGGAAGGGTATCGTTACGAAGGTGGCTGGAAGGACAGCCTGCGCCATGGCGAGGCAAAGGTCACCTATGCCGACGGATCAATCTATGAGGGCATGTTCAAGGATGGCCAGCGCCATGGCACCGGCAAGATCACCCGCCCCGATGGCTTCAGCTATGAAGGCGACTGGGTCGAGGGCAAGATCAACGGTGAAGGGGTCGCCACCTATGCCAATGGCGACGTTTACGAGGGCAGCTTCGTCAACTCCAAGCGCCAGGGACCGGGCACTATGCGCTACGCGTCCGGGCAGGAGGCATCGGGGACTTGGGACAATGGCGCATTGTCTCGCGGCGAAGAGAGCCCGGCCGACGACGACGGCAGCGAATAACCCCACCCATGGCCACCCTCTGCTACGTCTTGACCGGGCGCGATCCGCGCCAACACCAAGAGCTGTCCTATAGCATCCTCTCCGCCCTGAAACAGGGCTTGGAGGGGGTTGAGATTCTGCTGGTCTGTGACGCTGAAAACCGCCGCGCCGACCTGCCGGTCGGACATCTGGATATCTCAACGGATCAGATGGAGCGGTGGACTGAGGCGGGTCGCTATCCCGCGCACACGCGGCTGCACGCGTTGCAGATGGTGCTGGAAAAAACTGACGGTCCGGTCTGTCTGGTCGAGACCGACACAGCCTTCAAAGCGGCGCCCAGAGAGCTGTTCAACCGGATCACACCGAAGACCCCACTGCTCCATGATCGTGCGGGGTGGCTCTCCTCACGGCCTGAGTGGGGCCCGCTGATCGATGCGTGCCGCGACACTCCGGAAGAAACTTTGGTTCACACCGGCGCCGAGGTGTTTGACACTGCGACAATCGGGCTCCTGCCTTCGCACGCAGATTGCATAAAAAAGACAATATCTCTGTCAAAATCGCTACCAGACACCGCAAAAGCACACGAAAAAGAACAATTCCTGCTTGGGGCGGCATTATTGTCCCACACAGGAAATCTGAGCTTTTCCGATGACATCGTGACCCATTACGCGGGCTATATGCGCCATGTGTATCATGGCCGGTTCGACGTCATGTTTCCGGCAGGTGCTGCGGTGAACACCGCACTGGCACAGCAACTTCCCGCTGTAGCTGAGCCGCCGAAACCCTTCCTGTTGCAGCTGAAAGCGAAATACTATGCTCTGCGTCACGGCCTTGGGCGGGGCACACAATTTGGCTATCTTGCCTATCTGTGCGCCTTTGCAGCTCCGACAGCGGAGGGACGCAATGTCTGGGCCAATATTGCGCTGGACATGATGGAGCGCTCTGAAAGACCCGCCGCACAACTGCAGCGTGACCTGCCCAAGCTGGCTCCGGACGCGCTGATACAGGCAGAACTGGCTCCCGCAACAGAGGTGCGCTGGCGGGACTTCTGGGCGAGCAAAGATCTCTAGACGCCGTCTCCCGCGTCAAGCTTGGCGAGGAACGCATCCGCGTCTTTTATGATCGTGGCCCGCTTGTCGTCATCCATTCGATCCCAGGTTCGATACATGTTGCCCATGCGCGGGATGCTCTCGAACCTGTCGCGATGCCGATCCAGAAAATGCCAGTACAGCAGGTTGAACGGACAGGCCCCCTCGCCCGTTTTCTGCTTCACCTTATAGGCGCAACTGCTGCAGTAATTGGACATTCTGTCGATGTAGGCGCCGCTGGAGACATAGGGTTTCGACCCGACCACACCCCCGTCTGCAAACTGGCTCATGCCGATGGTATTGGGCGCCTCCACCCACTCGAAGGCGTCCGCATAGACCGCGAGATACCATTCGTGCACCTCCGCCGGATCCAGCCCGGCCAGCAGTGCAAAATTGCCCGTCACCATTAGCCGCTGGATGTGATGGGCGTAGGCCTCCTCCTTTGTTTGCGCCACCACCTGAGACAGGCAGTGCATATCCGTCGAGGCGCCCCAGAACAGCGGTGGCAGGCTACGCGCATGCCCGAGTGCATTTCGGGAGGTATAGTCCTCCCCTTCAAGGAGATAGATACCGCGCACAAATTCCCGCCATCCCAGAATTTGCCGAATGAACCCCTCCACCGCGTTGATCGGCGCATCTCCGCGATGGTAGGCAGCCTCCGCCGCCGCGCAAACCTCGCTCGGCGATAGCAGACCGATATTCAGGTAGGGCGACAGGATGGAATGGTAGAGCCACCGCTCATCCGTCATCATCGCGTCTTGGAAATCCCCGAACTGCGGCAATGCGTGCTCTATGAAGTGCTCCAGCGCGGTCAGCGCCTCTGCCCGCGTGGTGGCAAATCCAAACGGCCGCAAATCACCAAAATGCGTGCCAAACCGCTCTTCGACCAGATCGAGCACCTCCGCGACCTCATCATCCGGTTCAAACCAGAGCGGCCCTTCGTGTTCGATCTTCTTTGGCGGGGCCTTGCGGTTGTCCTGATCGAAATTCCACTGCCCACCAACAGGCGAAGTGCCCTCCATCAAGAGACCTGTCTTCTTGCGCATCAGGCGATAGAAATACTCCATCCGCAACTGCTTACGCCCCTCCGCCCAATCGGCAAAATCCTTCCGCGTTGCGAAGAAGCGCTCATCCGCGTGCAGATGCACCTTGAGCGGCGCATATTTCAGAGTCCGGATTAGTCGCCATTCCCCGGGCGTGGTGGCCAGCACCTCACCGGCCCCAAACTCCTCAGCCCGGCGCAGCAACTCGCCCACGATCGAGCCTGCGTTGTCCTTGTCATCGAGCCGTGTGTAGGCAACGCGCCAGCCCTCGGCCTCCAGATGCGCGGCAAACTTGCGCATGGCAGCCAGCACCAGCGCAATCTTCTTGGGATGGTGAGACACATATGTGCCCTCATCCGACACCTCGGCCATCACCACCACGTCGCGCGCGGGATCAGCCGCCCGAAGCGCCGACAAATCATCAGAAAGCTGGTCGCCCAGCACAAGTACAAGTCGTGTCATGAGACGCAGAACTGTGGTGGAAACTCGCAAAGTCCACAGCATCCCCTTCATCTTTTCAATAAATACCTAAGCAACGCCAGGGGCTGATGCTGCCTGTGCTGCATCGCAGAGAATTTTGCCCCTTTCCAATTGCCGCATGGCCTGTATAACTCAGCCCATGACCACGTTTTTTGATATCCAGATTGCCGACGCTGCCTCCCGCAGCGCGCTTTCGCGTGGCCTACTGCTCCTAATCCGCCTCTGAGCGTGCCATCCGGCGCGCCCGCTCAGAGGATGTGCACGCGCGCCACGGATTGGACCCTTTACCCCGCACGCAAGACACGACGTCCCCGGGGACCAGAGCAAGAAAGACATCTGACATGACCAGCATTACCGACCAAGATCGCGTCCTGATCTTCGACACCACTCTGCGCGATGGAGAGCAGAGCCCCGGCGCAACCATGACCCACGACGAAAAGCTCGAGGTTGCTGAGCTTCTGGACGACATGGGCGTCGACGTCATCGAGGCTGGGTTTCCCATTGCCTCCGAAGGCGACTTCAATGCGGTGAGCGAGATCGCCGCGCGCTCGAAGAACTCGATGATCTGCGGCCTCGCCCGCGCCAACCTGAAGGACATCGACCGCTGCGCCGAGGCTGTGCGCAAGGCGGCCCAGCCGCGCATCCATACCTTTATCGGCACCTCGCCGCTGCACCGCGCCATTCCAGACCTCACCATGGACGAGATGGCCGAACGCATCCATGAAACCGTGACCCATGCCCGCAACTTGGTGGACAACGTGCAATGGTCGCCAATGGATGCGACCCGCACCGAATGGGATTACCTCTGCCGGGTGATCGAGATCGCAATCAAGGCGGGTGCCACCACCATCAACATCCCCGACACCGTCGGCTATACCGCACCGCGCGAAAGCGCCGACCTGATCCGCCGCCTGATCGAGACGGTGCCGGGCGCTGACGAGATCGTCTTTGCCACCCACTGCCACAACGACCTTGGCATGGCGACCGCGAACTCACTGGCCGCAGTCGAGGCCGGCGCGCGCCAGATTGAGTGCACCATCAACGGTCTGGGTGAACGGGCCGGCAATACCGCGCTGGAAGAGGTCGTCATGGCCATGAAGGTGCGCAACGACATCATGCCCTTTGCCACCGGCATCGACACCCGCAAGATCATGCATATCTCGCGCCGGGTCGCGACGGTTTCCGGCTTCAACGTGCAGTTCAACAAGGCCATCGTCGGCAAGAACGCCTTCGCCCACGAAAGCGGCATCCACCAGGATGGCATGCTGAAGAACAAGGAAACCTTCGAGATCATGCGGCCCGAGGATGTCGGGCTTGCCGGGACCTCCCTGCCCCTTGGCAAACACTCCGGCCGGGCAGCGCTGCGCGACAAGCTCAGCAACCTCGGTTATGAGGTCGGTGACAACCAGCTCAAGGATATCTTCGTTCGCTTCAAGGAACTTGCCGACCGCAAGAAAGAAGTGTTCGACGACGACATCATCGCGCTGATGCGTACGGGTGGCGATGAGGATGACCATCTCAAGCTGGTCTCGATGAAAGTGGTCTGCGGCACCGGCGGCCCGGCGGAATCCACCGTCGAGATGGAAGTTGACGGTAAAGATGTCTCTGAAACCGCAGAAGGCGACGGCCCGGTCGATGCGACCTTCAAGGCGATCCGCAAGATCCACCCCAATGACGCGCATCTGCAGCTTTATCAGGTGCACGCGGTCACCGAAGGTACAGACGCACAAGCCACCGTGTCCGTCCGGCTGGAAGAAGACGGCATCATCGCCACCGGCGACAGTGCCAACACAGACACCGTGGTTGCCTCTGCCATGGCCTATATCGGCGCGCTCAACCGCCTGATCGTGCGCCGCAACAAGATGGGCGAAGGCGCGGATTCGCGTGAGATCTCCTACAAGGACATCGGCTGAAGCACGCCGCCAGAGATTGGCGCAGACCTAGAACCAAGCATGGATGAGGGCACCTTCGGGTGCCCTTTTTCGTTGACTGGGTGCGGAAGAAATCCGACTGCGCAGGCGATTTGGATCGAGGATAAGGTGCTAAAAGGCACGGCCTCGCAGGACGCCCGGGGCGCGGCTTAGCGCAACGCAGAAAAGCGGCGATCAAGGCGCTGCGTTTCCTCGCGCAAACCAAAGGGCGCATTCACCACAAACAAACCCGATCCGATCATCCGGTGGCCCTCCCGCGCGGGCGGGAAGCGCACTTCGTGCAGCAGCGTTCCCGGCAGGCCCTGAGCTTCCAGCGCAGTCAGCATCCGCTTGTGCGGGCCATCTGTCAGGATCGGATACCACAACACGATCACGCCAACATTCCACTTGCGATGCAGCTTGCCGATAATGCCGGGAATACGACTGTAGTCGGATTTGATCTCATAGCTGGGATCAATCAGCAGCACTCCGCGTCGAGGCTCTGGCGGGGCCAGTGACTGCGCCATCTCGAACCCATCCTGCACATGCACCTTGGCACCGGAGCCGCGCATCGACGCGCGCAGGGCCTGTGCTTCCTGTGGATGCAGCTCTGCCAGATGCACATTGTCGATGGGGCGCAGAACCTCCGTCGCGATGCGCGGCGAGCCCGGATAGCTGGTTGGCCCATGCGCGGCCTGCACACTGTCCAGAACCTGCGCATAGGGGTGGTCGGCTGGGAACCAGTCCCGTGCGATATCGATACCTCTGGCCGCTTCGCCCGTCTTGACGGCCTCGGCAGACGACAGGTCATAGAGAGCCCGCCCCGCGTGGGTTTCCAGATAGCTCAGCGGTTTGTCCTTGCGCGTCATGTACTCCAGTATCCACGCGAGCAGCGCGTGTTTCTGGACATCGGCGAGGTTTCCCGCGTGATAGATATGTTGGTAGGACAGCATGCCCTCCCATAGCGGCAAACCGCGCCCGGCGAAAGAGCGCTCTCTAAACGAAATCTCAACTACAATCGGCCAGTCTGAGGTCAGACATCACCCGCAGAAGCAGGTTGCAATGCCCCTCAGAACGAGTCCCCAAACCGGCGCGCTATGTGCGCTGATGCTGATCTCTTCGGTCTGGACCGACCCGGTTCGTGCCAATTCCGCAGGATTCTCTCTGGTCGGGGACGGCAGCTTCTTCATGCGGACCTCGGCGCCAGCAAACGGTGCAATTGCGGGGCTGAATGATGATGAAACAGGCCGCGGGGCCATCTCGCTGGACCCCGGCGCCGCAAGCCTCTTTCGGGGACGCAGCAGCGGCAGTCTGTTTGCAAGCCCGCCGATGGTCGGCATCGACGTCGCCGCAATCATGAATGTCATCGCCAGCGCCGAGGCAGGCAAGGCGGATTACGACGCCATCCAGCACGGCGCCCGGATCAAACCGCCCGCCTCCCCCACAGACATGACCCTGCTCGAGATCTACGCCTGGATCGACGCGACTCCCGGCCAGCCCCATGCCATCGGGCGCTACCAGTTCATCCCCGCCACCCTGCGCCGGCTCGCCAAGCATCAAAGCGTCCCTCTCGGCCGTCGCTTCAACAAAGAACTTCAGGATCAGCTTGCCCATCAGCTGATCGAGGAAGCCGGTCTCTCGAATTTCAAGGCCGGCGAGATCACGCAGACCACATTCATGAACAACCTCGCCAAAATCTGGGCAGGCTTGCCGACCTCCAGCGGGAAATCCTATTATCACGGCTACGCTGGCAACCGCGCAACCAAGACCTGGGCGGCCTACAAGGCGCAGATGGATGAGATTTTCTCGGGGTAAGAGGCGCTGTTGAACTGAGACCATGATCGGGTGCGGCTGGCTCTGGCGCATGTGCGCAAACGCACGCTGATCTTGATTCCGTGTGCTCGAAAGCGAAAACAGTCGATTTCACAAGCGAAAAGACGCTAGGTGAACGGAATACTCCCTTTTACGGCGGGCTCGGCCTGCTTATAAGATCTAAAGCTGCGACCCGGCGAGAGAGTCGCGGTCAGATAAATGCAGTACTCACAGGATCCCTCTTACATGGCGCTCTTCGGAAATCTCGGCGGTCTGTTTACATCGGACATGGCCATTGACCTCGGTACCGCGAATACGCTGGTTTACGTGAAGGGCCGTGGCGTCATCCTGTCGGAACCTTCAGTGGTGGCCTACCACGTCAAGGATGGCGTGAAAAAAGTGCTCGCCGTCGGTGAGGACGCAAAGCTGATGCTGGGCCGGACCCCCGGCTCTATCGAGGCGATCCGCCCGATGCGCGAAGGTGTCATCGCGGACTTCGACACCGCCGAAGAGATGATCAAGCATTTCATTCGCAAGGTGCACAAACGCTCCACGTTTTCAAAGCCCAAGGTCATCGTCTGCGTCCCGCATGGCGCGACCCCGGTGGAAAAACGCGCCATCCGGTCTTCTGTTCTGGCGGCAGGTGCCCGCCGTGCAGGGCTGATTGCTGAACCGATTGCCGCCGCCATCGGCGCTGGCATGCCCATCACCGACCCGACCGGCAACATGGTCGTCGACATCGGCGGTGGTACCACCGAGGTGGCCGTCCTGTCGCTTGGTGACATCGTCTACGCCCGCTCCGTTCGGGTGGGTGGCGACCGCATGGATGAGGCGATCATTTCCTACCTGCGTCGCCAACAGAACCTGCTGATCGGCGAGGCGACATCAGAACGCATCAAGACCTCGATCGGCACGGCTCGCATGCCCGACGATGGCCGGGGTCAATCGATGCAGATCCGCGGTCGGGACCTGCTGAATGGCGTTCCCAAGGAAATCGAGATTTCTCAGGCCCAGGTGGCTGAGGCGCTGGCCGAACCGGTACAGCAGATCTGCGAGGCAGTGATGACCGCACTGGAAACCACGCCGCCGGATCTGGCAGCTGATATCGTCGATCGGGGCGTTATGCTGACCGGGGGCGGTGCGCTTCTGGGCGATCTGGATCTGGCACTGCGCGAGCAAACAGGCCTTGCGGTCTCGATCGCGGATGAAAGCCTGAACTGCGTCGCACTTGGTACGGGCAAGGCGCTGGAGTACGAAAAACTGCTGCGCCACGCGATCGACTACGAAAGCTGATCCCCCCGCCCCGCGCGGGGCATGCCACTGAATTTGATTGACGTCTGGAAGGAGTGCCTTGGCCAAGGATCGGTCACAGCGCGAAGACTATGCAGGCCCGCTCAAGCGTTTGCTTGTCGGGATTTTGGTGCTGTTTCTCGCGGTCGTCTTCATCGTCTGGCGCATCGACAGTCCACGAGTCGAGCGGTTTCGCGCGCAGGTGGTGGATGCGGTGGTGCCCAATATGCAATGGGCCATGGTTCCCGTCACCGGCATCGTAAACCTGGTGCGTGACTTCCAAAGCTATCAGCGCCTGTCGGAACAGAACCAGGAGCTGCGCTCCGAATTGCGCCAGATGCGGGCCTGGAAAGAAGCTGCCTTGCAGCTGGAACAGGAAAACGCGCGATTGCTCGATCTCAACAACGTCCGGCTGGATCCGCAGCTGACCTATGTCACCGGTGTCGTCGTGGCAGACTCCGGCTCGCCTTTCCGGCAATCGGTTCTGCTGAACGTCGGGGCACGCGATGGCATTCGCGACGGCTGGGCGGCGATGGACGGCATTGGGCTGGTGGGACGCATCTCCGGCACCGGCCTGAAGACTGCGCGGGTTATCCTGCTGACGGATGCCGCAAGTGCGGTTCCGGCCACGCTCCAGCCGTCGGGCCAAACCGCGCTGGTCAGTGGCGATAATACTGCCGCGCCCTTGCTGAATTTTGTTGAAAACCCGGAGATGGTCCGCCCCGGAGACCGTGTTGTGACCTCGGGCGATGGTCATGTCTTTCCGCCGGGACTGCTGATCGGTCAGGTGGCACAAGACAAGGCCGGGCGCCTGCGCGTACGTCTCTCCGCAGACTATGAGCGGTTGGAGTTCCTGCGCGTTCTGCGCCATCAGGGCAGCGTTCCGATTTCGGATCCGGGCGCGCTGATCGCACCGGTTCCAGACGACATGATACCGCTCCCCCGCCCGGACACATTGCTGGACGGCGTTCTCCCCGAGGCTGCCGGTGACGAGGCCGAGAATGGCTAAGACAACGCCAGCCGCAATTTGGCTCATGCGCGCTATCTTTGTCGGGCTGGCGCTGGTCATCATGTTCTTTCACCTGCTGCCGCTGGACACCACACCGCGCCGCTGGGCACCGCCAGATCTGCTGCTGGCCGTGGCGCTGGCCTGGACTGCACGGCGCGCAGATTTTGTCCCGCCCCTGTTGATCGCCGCCGTAATGCTGCTTGCTGATCTGTTGTTTCAGCGTCCTCCGGGATTATGGGCCTTGCTGGTTCTGCTCGCCTGCGAGTTCATCAGATCACGCTTGCCCGCCAGCCGGGAGACGCCGTTTCTGGGAGAATGGTTCGCGGTCTCCGTGGTCATAATTGCCATTGCTTTGCTCAATCGCATGATCCTTGGCATGCTTGCGGTCGAGCAGGCGCATATCGCGCTGATTCTCGTGCAGGTCATTATGACCATCGCCGCCTATCCGGTCGTGGTTCTGCTGAGCCAGAGCGTGTTTGGCGTGCGACGTCTTTCTCCTGCCGATGCAGAAACCCTTGGAGCTCGCCTGTGAAACGCACCCCGAAGGACCAGGATCACAGCCATCGCACCCTGACCCGCCGCACCCTGCTGCTGGGCGGGTTGCAGCTGGGCTTTACCGGTGCGCTGGCCATGCGGATGCGTTTTCTGCAGGTGGATCAGGCAGATCAGTTCCGTCTGCTGGCCGAAGAAAACCGCATCAACATCCGCCTGCTCGCCCCCAGTCGCGGCGAGATCTATGACCGCAACGGTATTATCATCGCGCAAAACTCCCCGTCCTACCGCATCGTGTTGGTGCCCGAAGACGCCGGTGATGTGGAAGGCGTGATTGAAAACCTCACCCGCTTGCTGCCGCTCGATACAGAGGACCTGGAACGTGCGCGCGCAGAGATGCGGCGTTCGCGTCCGTTTCTCCCCATCACGCTGGCCGATCAGCTTTCCTGGGATGACATTTCAAAAGTCGCGGTCAACGCCCCAGCCCTGCCGGGCATCACGCCCGAGGTCGGACTGTCCCGTGTCTATCCGCAGGGCGCCGATTTTGCGCATGTGGTTGGCTATGTCGGTCCTGTCTCCGACTACGACCTGTCGAAGATGGAAAGCCCCGATCCGGTCTTGCTGACCCCCCGGTTCCAATTCGGCAAGGTCGGTTTTGAATCCAAACGTGAGGAAACCCTGCGCGGCAAGGCCGGGACCAAGAGGGTCGAGGTCAATGCCGCCGGTCGGATCATGCGCGAACTGGATCGCCGCGAGGGGCAGGCTGGCGCGGATGTGCAGCTGACGCTCGATGCGGACCTGCAAAGCTATGTGCAGGCCCGGCTTGGCAATGAAAGCGCCGCCGCCGTTGTGATCGACGTGGAGAATGGCGATCTGCAGGCCATCTGCTCCAGCCCGAGCTTTGACCCCAACCTCTTTGTGCGCGGCATCTCTGTGGCCGACTATAGCGCCCTCACCGAAGACCCCTATCGCCCGCTGGCCAACAAGACCGTGCAAGGGACCTACCCGCCGGGCTCCACATTCAAGATGGTGACGGCGCTGGCGGGACTGGAGAGCGGCGTCATTACACCGGAAGAAACCACATGGTGCCCCGGGCATCTGGAAGTCTCCGGCCGGCGGTTCCACTGCTGGAAGCGCGCCGGTCATGGGCACGTCAACCTTCTGGATTCACTAAAGAGTTCCTGTGACGTCTACTATTACGATCTGGCGATCAAGGTCGGGATAGACCGGATTTCAGAGATGGCCAACAAACTCGGCCTTGGTATTCGCCACGATATACCGATGTCCGCAGTGGCCGCCGGACTTGCTCCGAACCGGGAGTGGAAGTCCCGCACCTATGGGCAGGATTGGCTGGTTGGCGACACGGTGAATGCCTCGATCGGCCAGGGCTATATGCTTGCGTCGCCCATGCAGCTTGCAGTCATGACAGCACGGATTGCCAACGGCCGCAGTGTCACACCTCGTCTGGTGAAATCCATCAATGGTGTCGAACAACCGTCTGGCGCAGGCGAAATGATCGGCCTCACCCCCTCGTATCTGGACCACGTGCGCAAGGCCATGTACGCGGTCAGCAATGATCGCCGCGGCACCGGGTATCGGTCCCGCATCATTGCGGATGGCATGCGCATGGCGGGCAAGTCCGGCACCAGTCAGGTGCGCAACATCACCGCGGCAGAGCGCGCGACAGGGGTGATCCATAACCGGGACCTGCCATGGGAACGCCGCGACCACGCTCTGTATGTGTGTTTTGCCCCCTATGACAAACCAAAGTACGCGGTTGCGGTCGTTGTCGAACATGGTGGCGGCGGATCCTCCACAGCCGCCCCCGTGGCGCGGGATGTATTGCTGCAAGCGCTCTATGGCGGCACGCCACCGCTGGAGGCCTATCCGACCGGTGACCGCCGCAAGATCAAGGCACAGCAGGAGCGGCTCGAACGCGAGCGGATTAAACGCTCGGACGGGAAAGAGAGCGATCAGGCATGAGCTATCTTGAGTATCACGCCAAATCGACGCCCACCGGGTTTCGCAAGATCCTGTTTCTGAACTGGCCCCTTGTTCTTCTGCTGACTGCGGCCGCAAGCGTCGGTTTCCTGATGCTGTATTCCGTGGCGGGTGGATCATTCACGCCTTGGGTCGAACCTCAGGCGAAACGGTTCCTGATCGGCCTCGGGGTCATGCTGGTGGTGGCGATGGTTCCGATCTGGTTCTGGCGCAATATCTCGGTTCTGGCCTACCTGATTGCGCTGGTGCTTTTGGTTGCGGTGGAATTTTTCGGCTCCGTCGGCATGGGCGCGCAGCGTTGGGTGGACCTCGGGCCAGTGCGTCTGCAACCGTCAGAGCTGATGAAGATCACGCTGGTGATGGTGCTTGCGGCCTATTACGACTGGCTGCCGCCGCACCGGACCTCTCGGCCACTTTTCGTCTTGCTGCCGGTTTTGATCGTGCTTGCGCCTACCTTTCTGGTTTTGAAGCAACCTGACCTCGGGACGTCGATCCTGCTGCTGGCCGCCGGGGGCGGCGTGATGTTCCTCGCCGGGGTTCACTGGGCCTACTTCACCGCCGTGATCGCGGCGGCGGTCGGGCTCGTGGTGGCCGTATTCCAAAGCCGCGGCACCGACTGGCAGTTGCTCAAGGATTACCAATACAGGCGTATCGACACCTTTCTCGATCCTTCTCAGGATCCGCTGGGCGCAGGCTATCACATAACGCAATCCAAGATCGCCCTTGGGTCGGGCGGCTGGTCGGGACGTGGCTTCATGCAGGGCACCCAGTCACGCCTGAACTTTCTGCCGGAAAAGCAGACCGACTTCATTTTCACCACGCTGGCAGAAGAATTCGGCTTTGTCGGCGGGGTGATGCTCCTGACCATCTATGTGATGATCATCATCTTCTGTGTGGCCACGGCGGTCTCGACCAAGGACCGGTTCTCGTCGCTGGTGACGCTGGGGATTGCGCTCAATTTCTTTTTGTTCTTTGCCGTCAACATGTCGATGGTGATGGGGCTGGCCCCGGTGGTCGGCGTACCGCTGCCGCTGGTGTCCTATGGTGGCTCCGCGATGCTGGTGCTGTTGGCGGCCTTCGGGATCGTGCAGAGCGCCAACGTCCACCGCCCACGCTAACGCAATGCCGCCCGCACAAGCGCCATCAGTGGGCTGTCCGCGTCCCGTTGCCGGTGCAGCAATCCGATGCGGCGACGCGCGCCTGACCAAGGTGTAAAATCGGCGCCGGGCGCATGTCGGGACAATCCCCGCCAGCCGGGCAGAACCGCCTGCCCGACGCCCCCCTCCACCATCTGCGCGATTGTCTCAAGCGCATCCATCTCGACCAAGACCTGCGGATCCTCCACCCGATCCCGCAATGCCGACCAGCACAGGCTTCCGCCCCAGGCCTCACGGGAGTAGACGAGGTAGGGCAACCGCGCGATCTCGCTATGGCGCGGGCGTAGCAGGCCGATGGGTTCTTCGATCAGCAGGTCGAACCGCAGGGCTTTGGGCAGGTTGACCGGCGGCTCCACCACCACCGCCATATCGATGTCCTCTGCCTCAAGTGCCGCCAATAACCCCGGGGATGTGCCGGGGATCAGGCGCAACTCGACATCAGGCGCCTGCTCTCGCAGATGCCGTAGCAAGGGTGCGGCGCAGTCGCCCAGAGCTGTCGAAATCGCGCCGATCCGACAGCTGCCGGCCAGCCCCTGCCCGCGCACATCGGCCCGCAAGTCCTGCTCTATTCTCAGCATTTCGCGCAGGCGGGGCAGCAGGTTTCGGCACGCGTGGGTGGGGCGCACCATGCGCCCTTCCCGCCGCAACAACGCCACCCCCAGATCGGTCTCCAGCGTCGTGATCCGCTGAGACAGTGCCGAGGCGGTCACGCCGACGCGCCGGGCCGCCGCTGCAAAGGAGCCTTCCTCCACGATAGCCAAAAGGCTGGCGACAAATCGCGTATCCACAGCTTTCCTTACGTCTGAACATTCAAAAACAAGCTAGCACGTTGCGCCCTTGAAACGCTATGCAGACGTGACCCTAAATTCTGCCTCAGGAGCCTGCACATGAGCATCTTTCACCTCGCCTATCACGTCGACGACCTGGACGCCGCCAGCACCTTCTACTCCGAAACGCTGGGATGCCGAGCCGGGCGCAGCACCGACAGCTGGGCAGACTTCAATTTCTTCGGGCACCAGATCTCGCTGCATAAGGGCACGCCCTTCGCCACCGCCAAGACAGGCCGGGTGGGAGAGCATCTCGTGCCGATGCCGCACCTTGGCGTGATCCTGCCGCAGGACCAGTGGGAACGTCTGGCCGAGCGCCTGCATGAGGCAGGTGTCGAATTCGAGATCCCGCCCACTACACGGTTCAAGGGAGAGCCCGGCGAACAGAGCACCATGTTCTTCTACGACCCGGCCGGTAACCCGATCGAGGTCAAGGGCTTTGCCGATATGGACGGGGTCTTTGCCACATGATCAACGCCCTGTTCGCCGCCGGACCGGACCGCTGGGACACCTATGTCTCCCCGCTCAAGGCCGCTTTCGAGGGCGCCGGGCTGGAGGTCGATCTGCGCCAGGATTTCGCGCCGGAGGAGGTCGACTACATCATCTATGCGCCCCATTCCGATCTGCAGGATTTCCGCCCTTACACGCGCTGCAAGGCGGTGCTGAACCTCTGGGCCGGGGTGGAAAAGGTCACCGGCAACACGACCCTGACCCAGCCGCTGTGTCGCATGGTGGACCCGGGCCTGACCCAGTCCATGGTCGAATGGGTCACCGGCCATGTGTTGCGCTATCACCTGGAGATTGACCGTTCCGTGGCGTTGCAGGATCGCTGGCTGCCCTATGTGCCGCCGCTGGCAGAAGAACGCCCGGTCACCATCCTCGGTCTGGGTGAATTGGGTCAGGCCTGCGCCACCGCCCTGACCCGGCTGGGCTTCCCGGTGTCCGGCTGGTCGCGCACGGCCAAGGATCTGCCCGGCCTCAGCTGCCATCACGGCACCAACGGGCTTCGGGACGCGCTGGCTTCGGCGCAAATCGTGGTACTGCTCCTGCCGGACACACCGCAGACCGCGAACATTCTCGACAGCAACAGCCTCGGCTGGTTGCCGCAAGGGGCTCGGATCATCAACCCGGGGCGAGGCCCGCTGATCGACGATGCCGCCCTGCTGACCGCACTGGACAATGGTCCGGTGGACCATGCCACGCTCGATGTGTTCCGGGTGGAGCCGCTTCCCGAAGATCACCCTTACTGGGCCCATCCCCGCGTCACCGTGACGCCGCATATCGCGGCGGAAACCCGCCCCCTCACCGCCTCCCGCGTGATTGCCGAGAACATGCGCCGGGGCGAAGCAGGCGAGGCCTTTCTCTACGTGGTTGATCGCGACCGCGGTTATTAAACCATAAAAAAGGGGCGCACGACGGCGCTCCTTCTCTTCATCTTTTCATAAATACCTCCCGCCGGAGGCCGCGCCCCGACAGGGGCGCCTATTCTGCCGCCAGCCCGCGGCCCTTCAGCAGCGCCTCAACACCCGGCAACCGGCCCCTGAAGGCGGTATAAAGCGCGGCCGCATCCTGTGAGCCACCCTTGGACAGGATATGCGTCTCCAGCGCCTCGGCGCGCTCGGGATCAAACGCGCCGCCTGCCTCCTCAAAGGCGGCAAAGGCATCGGCGTCCATCACCTCTGACCACATGTAGCTGTAATAGCCCGAGGAATAGCCGTCACCAGAGAACACATGCGCAAACTGCGGCGTGGCATGGCGCATGACGATGGCACCGGGCATGCCGATCCGCTCCAGAACCTCCGCCTGTTTGGCCATCGGATCCGCCGGGGCTGCCCCGTCGTGAAACTCCAGATCCACCAGCGCCGAGGCGACATATTCCACAGTCTGGAACCCCATATTGAAGGTCGCCGCGCCCAGCACCTTGTCCAGCATCGCCTTGGGCATCGCTGCACCGGTCTCGGCATGGGTGGCAAATTCCTGCAGCACCTCGGGCACCTCCAACCAATGCTCATAAAGCTGGCTCGGCAGTTCGACAAAGTCCCGCGCCACCGAGGTGCCCGACACGCTTTCATAGGTCACATTTGACAGGATCTGGTGCAGCGCGTGGCCAAACTCGTGAAACAGCGTGCGCGCATCATCGTAGGACAACAGCGCCGGATCGCCCTTGGCGAAGTTGCAGACATTGACCACGATCGGGGTCTGCGCCTCGGGGAATTTCGCCTGCGCCCGCATTGCGGAACACCAGGCACCGGAGCGTTTGGAGCCACGCGCAAAGTAATCGCCGATGAAGACCGCCAGATGCTTGCCGTCCCGGGTCACCTCCCAGGCGCGGCAATCCTCGTGGTAGAGCGGCACATCGAGCGGCGCGAAGTTCAGCCCGAACAGGCGGTTGGCGCAGGCAAAGGCCGCCTCGATCATCCGGTCGAGTTGCAGATAGGGTTTCAGCTCCGCCTCGTCGAGGTCATGTTCCATCTTGCGGCGTTTTTCGGCGTAGTAATGCCAGTCCCAGGGCGCAAGATCACCATTGATGCCATCCTCGTGCATCATGCCCGTCAGCAGCTCGGCATCCTTGTCGGCCTGCGCCTTGGCGGGCGCCCAAACGTCCATCAACAGGCCCCGCACCGCCTCCGGCGTCTTGGCCATCTCGGTTTCCAGCTTGTAGGCCGCGAAGTTTTTATAGCCCAGAAGCTTGGCGCGCTCCTCGCGCAGCGACAGGATCTCAGCGGCAATGGCGCGGTTGTCATGCTCACCACCATTAGCCCCGCGTGCGGCCCAGGCGCGAAACGCCTTTTCGCGCAGATCGCGCCGGGGCGAGAACTGCAGGAACGGTGTGACGATGGAGCGCGCCAGTGTCACCACGGGACCATCCGCGCCCTTCTCTTCTCCTGCGGCGCGCGCATTCCTGACGACGAACTCCGGCAGTCCCTGCAGATCCGCGTCCGAGAGTTCCATGTGCCAGTCGCGCTCATCCGCCAGCAGGTTCTGGGTGAAATTGGTGCCGAGGGTCGCCAGCCGGGATTTGATCTCCTGCATGCGGGCGTCTCCGGCGCCCTCCAGCGCCGCGCCGCCGCGCAGGAAGCCACGATGGGTCAGCATCAGGACCCGGGCCTGCTCCTGCGTCAAATCTAGCTCTTCGCGCTGATCCCAGACCGCCTTCACCCGCGCATAAAGCGCCTTGTTGGCGGTGATTGCGGAGAAATGCGCCGCCAGTTTTGGCGAAAACTCCCGCTGCAACGCCTCGCGTTTCGGGGTGCTGTCGGCACCGGCCACGGAGAAAAATACCGAAAGAACCTGTTCCAGCGGCAGGCAGGGCGTCTCCAGGGCCTCAACCACATTGGCAAATGTCGGGGTGTCCGGGTTCTGTGCGATGGCATCGATCTGCGCGCCATGGGCGGCAAGCGCCTGCTCCAGCGCCGGGGCGAAATCGTCATCGGATATCTGGTCGAACGGCGCGATGCCGAAGGGGGTCTGCCAGTCTGCGAGCAGCGGATTTGTCATGTGAGATCTCCTTTGCGCTGACGCTAACGGCTTCGCTCAGGAGCTGCAATCTGTCCCCGCGCCGGGCCGTCAGGCCCGGCGCCCGGCCCAACCCTGCCAAGGGGGGCTTGCCCATGGGCAAGAGCACCTGCGGGGGCGGGAGCGCTCCCGCCACCGGCGCCCAGCATCAGGAGATGCAAGGACCGGCGTTGGGCCGGGCCGCGCGCCCTGACGGGCGCGCGGCGGGCGCCAGATCGCACCACCTGAGCAAAATCAGCCTTTGTTCTGCTTGTTGCGCAGATGCCGTTCAAGTGCCCGTAACCCAAGCGACAACGATATCGTCATCGCCAGATAAACCAGCGCCACCATGTTGTAGGTCTCGAAATAGCGAAAATTGCTGGCGGCCGTCACCTTGCCCAGCTGGGTGATATCCAGCACGCCCAGCACCGAGACCAGCGAGGAATCCTTGACCAGCGCCACGAAGTCATTGCCCAACGGCGGCAGGATGGTCCGGATGGCCTGCGGAAACACGATGAAGCGAAACCGTTGCCAGCCGGAGAGCCCAAGCGCTTGGGCCGCCTCCTTCTGCCCCTCTGGAACAGACAGCAGGCCAGCGCGAAAAACTTCCGCGATGAAAGCGGAATAGGCAATCATCAGTGCCAGAATGGCGCGCCATAGCAGAGGAAAGCTCCGGGTGCGGATCTCCTCCAGCCCCAGAAAACCGCCCAGCCAGTTGCGCAGATCCACCAAGGCAGGCGCCACCACAAAGGCCACGTAGAGCAACAGCACGATGATCGGAATACCGCGCACCACCTCGACATAAAACCGGCAGATCTGACGCACCAGCAGCCACCTGGAATCAGCCCCCAGTGCGAGCGCCATCCCCAACGCGGAAGCGGAGAAAAAGCTGACAAGGGTGACAAAGACCGTCACACCAACCCCGCGCCAGAGCGTATTGAGGATCTGCGCATAGACCTCGCTGCGCGCAACTTCGACGCCGAGGTAGAGTGCTGTCAGCCCCACGGCCACCAACCACCAGGGGAAATCTTCCTTGTCTTCACGCGTGCGGCGTTCGCTCATTATCTTGTCCTGTCACGACAAACCCCGGCCGAAGGCGCGGCCGGGGTGGTATTGGAAATAGGAGGTGTCTTGGCCTATTGGCCCATCTTGTAGTCGAGGAACCACTTCTTGTTGAGCGCATCCAGCGTGCCATCGGCCTTCATCTCGGCCAGGGCGGCATTCACTGGCTCCACCAGATCGCTGCCCTTTGGGAAAATGAAGCCAAAATCCTCGGTCCCCAAGGGATCTCCGACGACTTTCAGCGCGCCATCAGAGGCTGCAACCACCCCATTGGCCGCGGTGCTGTCGGAAAGCGCCAGATCCACGTCGCCCGCCCGCAACGCCTGCAGTGACGCACCAAAGGTCTCGAACAGCTTGATGCGCGGGTTGGCTTCATCCCCGTCAAGCACATCGTAGACAGTCACGTAGAAGGGCGTGGTGCCCGGCTGCGCCGCCGCGAGCAGGTCGTCATCGGCGGCAAAGCTGGCGGCATCCGTGAACCGATCCTCCTCGCTTGCCACGATCATGCGCATCTGCGAGGTCAGGTAGCTTTCGGAGAAATCCACCTTCTCCTTACGGTCGTCCCGAATGGTGATGCCATTCATAGCTATATCGTACTGACCTGCGGTGATCGCCGGGATCATCGCATCCCAACTGGTGTTCTCAAACTCCACAACCAGGTTGAGCCGCTCCGCGATCTCGGTGATCGCATCGTATTCCCAGCCCACAGCCTGACCCGTACCGGGTTCGATAAATTGCAGCGGCGGGTAGGTGTTCTCGGAGGCGACAAAGATTTCGCGCCCCTCAAGATCCGGCAGATCGGCGGCAAGGGCACTGGCGGCAAAGCCAGCGGTCAGCGCTGCGGCCAGGGCAAAGGTGCGGGTCATGATCAGTTTTCTCCTGTCGGGGCCGGTTTATTGTCGGTCTGTCCGCAAACGGGACAGTTCGCGCGCGGCTTGAGCGCAATCCGGCGAGTTTCACCATAGAGACCATCGTAGATCAACATCTGTGAGCGCAAGAGCTCTCCGGCGCCGGTGATCTGTTTCACGGCCTCCACGGCCATCATTGCCCCCACAACCCCGGGCAACGGACCGATCACGCCTGCTTCGGCACAGCTCGGTGCGAGCCCCTCGGCAGGTGCCTCAGGAAAGATGCATTGATAACACGGCCCGCCATGGGCCCGATCAAAGACCGAAATTTGCCCTTCCCACTGGGTCAAGGCCCCCGAGATCAAAGGCTTTTGCTGTGTCACAGCGGTGCGGTTGACCAGATAGCGGGTGGCAAAGTTATCGGTGCCGTCAAGGATCAGATCATATTCGCCAAAGAGATCAGGAGCGAGTTCCTCGGTCAGTCGACGATGATAGGGACGTATCGTGACGAACGGGTTCTGTGCCTCCATTGCGGCTTGGGCAGAGAACACCTTGGGCAGACCGATATCCTGATCGCGGTGGATCACCTGCCGTTGCAGGTTCGCATTCTCGACCGTGTCATCATCGATCACGCCAATGGTGCCAACACCTGCGGCTGCCAGATACTGCAGCGCCGGGGCACCAAGCCCCCCCGCCCCGATCACCAGCACCTTGGCAGCCTTCAGACGTTTCTGGCCAAGGCCACCCACCTCGCGCAGAACGATGTGGCGGGCGTAGCGGTCCAACTCCACCTCGCCAAATGACCCATCGGTTGTTTCCGCTGTCGCCGCCACCGTGTCCGCCGCGTCCGCACGCGTTCGCAACCGCTTCAGGGCCGCGGAATAGAGTGCCACCAGCGCGGCGAAGCCCGCGAGGATCAGCCACAGGCCGGGCGTCCCGCCCGTGGCCTGTCGCAAGGGCGCACCGTCCGGCAAGGTCAGCTGGATCGTCAGAACTGCAACAAACAAGAGCCCCAGCAGCAGGATGCGCAGATTCCGGTCAAACCCCATCAGGCGACCGCCCCACCAGATCAGCCCGGCGAGCCCGAAGACGAGGATCATGCCGCGCCTCCCGTCCCTGTGGAGCCAAACCCACCCGCGCCGCGTTCGGTCGCGTCGGAAAATGCCTCCACCTCAGACAATGCCGCCCTGAAGACTGGAACGAACATCAACTGAGCGATACGCTCGCCCGGTTCGATCCGGATCGGCTCCGCCCCCACCGGGTTGCGATTCCAGGCGCTGATGAAGACCTGTCCGGTGTAATCGGCATCGATCAGACCGACAGTGTTGCCCATCACCAACCCCTTCTTGTGCCCCAGACCAGAGCGCGGCATCACAAGCGCCGCGCAGGCGGTATCGCCCATGTAGAAAGCGAGCCCCGACGGGATCAGCACCGCGGCGTCCTGCGCCACGATCTCCATCGGCGCATCAATGCAGGCAAAGAGATCGATCGCCGCCGATCCGGAGGTCTGATAGCTGGGCATGCCCCAGTCGCGAATGCGCGGGTCGAGAATTTTCACTTCTACCGCAAAGGGCGCTTGCGTCATGAGACCATCCTTCTTGTCGTCTGTCCTGCCGATGAATTTTATGTGCAGGGGGGCGCCCCGGTTATGCCCCGGAAGCGGCATGAATTGCCACCTCAGATGTAGAGCCGCCACAGCCCAAGCCCTGAGGCCTCACGCAATGGTGACGGCAACCAACAGCAGCTCTCGCGCGCGCCATCTGCAAGACTTGCCGGAGAGGTCTTGGCGTCCATCTCCCCCGCCCATTCGACCGGAGCACTCAACAGCGCCCGAGCGCGACATGTTTGAATGCAGTCAAAGTGAGATACGGACACCCTGTGATGGGGGCAGCTTTACCAATCCGCCGCATGATGCTGCGGATATCATCGTGCTTTGTTCATATCCCACACGATCAGCGCATTCGACACGATCAGATGTCGAGGCCAGATCTGCCGGGCGCGCATATCGCGATGATCGTTTCGTCACGGCAATTCTGAACAGACGCGGGCGCGATTTTCAGGGCGCCAGCCCACGCGCTGCGTCGCTCCATGACCGGGATGCTCTGGCAGCCGCAGCATAGGGATCGCAACCGACAACAGGCCAGACGACCTGGACCACTTGGTCCGCAGGACGGCGGGCAGATCAAATAGGTACAGCGCCAGCATGCGTCCAAACCGCATCGTTGCGCCCTTCCCCGCCGCCAAGCAAGGAAGATACACGCCGATTGAATACCACGCCTGCGCAATATTTTCTATGCTCTGCCAAGGCTTAGACCAACGCGGACCCTACCCCCGGCCAAGAATACGGGTCATTCGCAATGGCCAGCAGCGTCAACGCACCGGTTCCGACTGCAAGAGCTTTGCGGCGGCGCCTCGAATGTCTTCTTCGCTGGCGGGCTTGCGTACCACCAATCCGCGCGCCGGACGGGTCGACAATTGGTCCGCCTCGTCGCCATCCGTCAGCAGAAGCACCGGGATCGCCCTTGCATTCGCCTCTGCCACGGCCCGGTCACAGAGCTGGCCGCGCAGGTTGATATCGAAAATACAAAGATCAAAGGGGTGATTTTTCATCATCTGGCACGCATCCACCTCGCTGGATGAAAGCTGTGGCGCACCAATACGATACATGCGGATCATATCGCACATCAGCTGGCCCAGAAGGTTATCGCCCTCCAGAACCAGTATATCCAGTTCAGCGCTTGTCATCTTTGCACCCTGCTGAGGCAGACAGCATGCCGATCCAGTCGAAGCGCTATGATCGCCGAAATTCCCAACTTGTCACTCTTTACCAAACTGATCTCCATACACAGGCTGTGCCGCACAACTTCGAGCAGCATGGAAACAACACATCAACGGCTGACCGAAAAAACTGCTCAGCTTGTAGTTGTTATACATCTCAGGTGGTTAACCAGCCAATGACTTTCCGTAAAAAGCAAAAACTGAATATTTAACGCTCCGCCTCTCATAACGGGAATGTGAACGTCAGAGACTTGATTATTCTTGGAAATCTCCGGTTCAACGCCCCGGTTCAGAGGTGGAAAGGGATTGAGAGATTGCCTCGGCCAAACGCTCAGCCACCTGTTCCTTGGGCATACGTGGCCAGTGTTCGGCCCCATTCTCGGATATGAGAACCACCGCATTCTCACGCCCTCCCATGATTCCGGTCTCCGGCGATACGTCATTCGCCACAATCCAATCGCAGCCTTTCCGGCTCCGTTTTGCAGTCGCATATTCAACCACATCATTGGTTTCAGCCGCAAACCCAACGACGAGCGCGGGGCGATCCTTCGTTCTGCGCGCCACCTCGCGCAAAATGTCCGGGTTCTCGGCAAACTCAAGTGTTGGCAGGCCATCTTTGGTTTTCTTCAGCTTGCGATCAGACGCGGAGGCCACGCGCCAATCGGCAACAGCCGCAGCAAAGACCCCCGCATCGGCCGGCAAGGCAGCGTCTACGGCGGCTTGCATCTCGCGCGCGGTTTGCACCGGCACCACCTCTACCCCATCCGGCGGGGGCACCGTTGCAGGGCCCGTGATGAAGACCACCTCGGCTCCCAATGCGCTCAGAGCACGGGCCACCGCCGCACCCTGCGCGCCAGAGGACCGATTGGCGATATACCGCACCGGATCTATGGGCTCATGGGTCGGTCCAGAGGTGACGATGATCCGTTTCCCCCGCAGCGGGCCAGACGCAAGACGTTCCGCGATCGCCGCAACGATTTCCTCTGGCTCTGCCAGTCGTCCGGGACCGAACTCACCGCAGGCCATACCGCCCTCGTTGGGCCCGACCATCTGGATGCCATCGGCACGCAACTGCGCGATGTTGCGCCGGGTTGCAGGATGCTCCCACATACGCACATTCATCGCAGGCGCCAGCAGCACCGGGGTGTCCGTCGCCAACAGCAAGGTGGACGCCAGATCATTGGCGTGCCCCTGCGCCATCTTTGCCATCAGATCCGCCGTCGCCGGAGCCACAACCAGCAGATCCGCACTGCGCGATAGCTGAATATGGCCCATTTCCGCTTCGGAGGTCAGGTCAAACAGATCACGATGCACCGCGGTCCCCGCCAAGGCAGACACCGACAAGGGCGTCACGAATTCTTCGCCCGCACGGGTCAAAACCGGGGTCACCCGCGCGCCCTGATCCTGCAGCCGCCGAATGAGCTCCAGTGACTTGTATGCGGCAATGCCACCGCCGATGATCAGCAGAATATGTTTACCTGACAACATGATGCGCCCTCGGTTGCTGCGTTCGCCCGACACCCTACTGCGCCTGCGCAGCTGAGGGAAACGCTTTTGCGACCAGTCCTGTCGCAGCGCCTACTTGAACGCAGAACAGGGGTCTGGTCGCGCCACGACTGGCCCATCCAGAACCATGTCAAAAACGCCGTCCACCTGCCCGGCTTCCGACTGACCAAGTGCGAAAATCTCCAAATCCGGCGCCGCCTGCTGCAGGTACACCGGCACTCCGCGATCACGCCGGGCATGGCCATTGCCGGTCACTACGACCACTGGCCCGCCAGCGGCTTCAAATGCGTGCAGCGCGGCGCGCGCCAAAGCGGCATCGCGCAGTCGCTGGATGGCGACCATCGCAGGTAGCAGATTGTCCGGTAGGGCCCCACAATGCGCGGCCTGCTGCTCCGCCTCTCGCGCGCCCTGTACGCCATCGGACAAGGGTGTGGACAAGCCAAAGACTGCGGCGTCCTCACCAAAGTACACTGCGGCACCCTTTGTCATCGCGGCCCGCGCCTGGGAACGTGGCACCGCCGCCCCCCAATGCCCTGCCGTCGTAGCCGCCTCAAAAATAGGCTGGTACATGGAAAAGTCTGGCCAGCCTGAGGCGCCCCACTGCAGCAAGTCGCCCAGCTCGGCTGGTGTCTGCAACGCCTCTTTGGCGAGTAGGTCAGCCTGATCGGCGGTCAGCATCTCCCAAACCACCGCGCTGGGGGCAAGGCCTGCAATCAGCAGCGCCTGCCTGTCGTGGTGCGTGGGGTTGTCGTGCACCTCACCCAACAGGACGATATCCGCTCGCGCGGCTTCTGCGATGACCGGCACAAGATCTGCCGCTGTCGCAGCCCGGACAGACATAGCAACAAGAACGATGGCAATGGCCAAGCGACCCTGCAGCATTCCTCCGCGAAACGAATGGCACATCCTCATGCGAGGAAGTTTTGAACCTCGCGCGACTGACCTTCAAGAGTCTTTTTCATCTTCTGAAACGCCGCCGCCTCCAGCTGACGGACCCGTTCCTTGGACAAGCCCAGCTCATTGCCCAGGCTTTCCAGCGTACGCCCATCTTCGCGCAGTTTCCGCTCGCGTATGATGAAACGCTCGCGCTGGTTCAAGCCGTTCAATGCGGTAATCAACCACTCGCGCAATTGACGATTATCGTGGTCGGCCTGCACGCGCTCTGCCGCCTGCTCGCTGTCGTCTTCCAGCGCGTCGATCCACTCTCGCCCGTCCTCATCTGCCGACTGCACTGCATTCAACGAGAAATCCGCGCCGGTCAGGCGACCGTCCATCATCTCCACATCTCGCAATGGCACGCCAATTTCCTCAGCGATCATCTGCTGCAGCTTGTGGCGATCCAGTTCGACACCTTCGCTCTGCGCCTCTCGCTCCAGCTGCGCCTGCACGCGGCGCATATTGAAGAACAGCGATTTCTGCGAAGACGTGGACCCGGTGCGCACCATAGACCAGTTGCGCATCACATAGTCCTGAATGGAGGCCTTGATCCACCAGACCGCATAGGTCGAGAACCGCACGCCGCGATCCGGATCGAACTTCTCGGCCGCTTTCATAAGGCCCAGTCCGGCCTCCTGGATCAGGTCATTCATCGGCGCGCCATATCGGCGGAACTTCGACGCCATGGAAACCGCCAGACGCATGTAGGCGTTGATCAGTCGATGCAGCGCCTGCACGTCCTGTTCGTCCCGCCATGCGTAGGCCAGAGCCAACTCCGTTTCTGCGTCCAGAAGCTCGGCTTTCATTGCCCGCCTTGGAAGGGGGTTTTCGGTGCTCTCGTCCAGTGCCATGTTAAACTCCCTGTTCTAAGAACTACGTTAACAACGTGTGAGGGCCGGCTTTGGTTCAAAAATAGTCTTGATGTCTGTCGTTTGAGATCCAACAACGGTGCAGATCACCAATCGGGCCATATTCGACGGCCGCTTGCAGTGCGCCTCGCGCCACGCAACACTCATACAACTTTGAGGGTATCCACATTGTCGGGCAGAGTCACAGTTATTCTCGGCGGCGCAGCATCCGGCAAATCCGCCTTTGCTGAACAAACCTGCGTCAACACTGGGAAAAACCGCTTATACTGGGCGACTTCACAAATACTTGATGAAGAAATGCAAAAGAAGGTATCGCGTCATCTCGTGCAGCGTGGCGGCGGCTGGACCACTTTGGAAGAGCCCTTCGACGCGCGAAAGGTCTTGCCGATAGCTCAACCCGAAGATGTATTGCTGATGGATTGCGCGACGATGTGGCTGACCAATCATCTTTTGGCAGATCATGACCTTCAAAAGCAAACCGAGGCGCTGCTTTCCGGTTTCGACAACTGTGCGGCGGACATTGTCGTGGTCACCAACGAGACCGGCCTTGGCATCGTGCCCGAAAACGCGCTCGCCCGCCGGTTTCGCGAGGCACAGGGGCGGCTCAACATCGCGCTCGCAGCCCGGGCGGATTGTGTGGTGATGGTCGCGGCAGGCCTGCCCATGGTGTTGAAGGGGGCGCTATGATCACCCGATTTCACATGGTGCGGCATGGCCCGACCCACGCCAAGAGCATGGTTGGCTGGTCCAATCTACCGGCCGATCTCTCTGATAACGCCGCCCTGGCCCGTTTATCCGAGGCCCTGCCGGATGACGCCGTGGTGATTTCCTCTGATCTCGACCGCGCAGTGACAACTGCCGATGCTATTCAGGGGCAGCGCTGTCGCCTGCCCCACGCGCAGGCCCTGCGTGAAATGCATTTTGGGGACTGGGAACTGCGCCGCTGGAGCGACATTGATGCAGAATCGCCCGACCATATTCGGGCCTTCTGGGAGCAACCCGGAGATGTCGCCGCACCCAATGGCGAGAGCTGGAATATGCTCATGCAGCGTGTCACAGCATGTTTCAACCACCTGGCACAGACACACGCCGGACAAGACATCGTAGTTGTCGGGCACTTTGGCCAGATCCTCTGCCAGCTGCAGCGGGCTGCGGGCATCACTGCAACAGAAGCGTTTTCGCAAAAGATTGACAACCTTTCGCTCACGCAGATCAGCCACGCGGAAACAGGCTGGCAGGTTGACGCAACAAATCAAATTTTGTGATTACTCACCTCACAAACATTAGATTTACTGATGGGCCTCATCGCCCGATAGTCGGTGACATGACATATACACTCTACATCGGTGATCGCATGTATTCCAGCTGGTCTTTGCGCGGCTGGCTCATGCTCGAAAAGTTCTCTCTGCCGCATCAGGTGCAGCTGGTCGGGCTTTATTCAGGAACCATGGCACAAGACCTTGCCGATCTTGCCCCGGCGCGTCTGGTGCCCACGCTACAACTGCCCGATGGCACCGTCGTGGGGGAGACCCTGGCCATGGGCGAAACCCTGGCCGAACGACACCCCGATGCGGGGCTCTGGCCCGCCGACGCAACACTTCGTACCACCGCGCGGTGGCTTTGTGCCGAGATGACCTCCGGGTTTGCGGCGCTGCGCGGCGACTGCCCGATGCAACTCAGCCATATCTGGCGCGGATTTCAGCCCTCCGATGCCGTCAGAGCTGATCTGGCAAGGATCGAAACCCTGTTCGCCCACGCGCGCACCCTTTCCGGTCAGACGACCGGCCCCCTGTTCGGGAGCTACAGTCTGGCCGAGGTGTTCTATACTCCTGTCGCCGCCCGGATCATCGGCTACGACCTGCCCGTGTCAGCCGAAACCCGCGCCTATTGCACGGAGCTGCTGCGCGACCCGGCGGTACTGGCTTGGCAAACGGCGGCGCAGACGGTCACCTATGATCCAGAACCCTACCTGCAAGATCTTGAGCGCGCGCCCTGGCAGCTATGAGCGATTTCGCGACCGGTTAACGGCGCATTTAACCAATCAGTAACCACGTTTCCCAATGCTGTCCTTCGAGGCTCTCAACCGAGGGACCTCGGGGGACAGAGATGATTTCACGCGCACATACAGTTTCATTTCAGGGTGTCGAGGCCTGCCCGGTGGAGGTGCAATGCGCGGTATCTCCGGGATTGCCCGCCTTCTCCATCGTCGGCCTGCCCGACAAGGCGGTCAGCGAAGCGCGCGACCGGGTCCGCTCGGCCTTGGCGGTGATGTCGATCGCCCTGCCCTCAAAACGCATCACCATAAATCTCTCCCCTGCCGACCTGCCCAAGGAAGGCAGCCACTTTGACCTTCCCATCGCGGTGGCGTTGTTGACAGCGCTGGAGATCCTGCCGCCGGAGGCTGCGGAGGAGACACTGTCGCTTGGTGAGCTGTCTCTCGACGGCACATTGGTCGCCATCACCGGCGCCCTGCCTGCGGCCCTTGCGGCCGCAGAACAGGACCGCAGCCTGCTCTGCCCAAAGGGATCGAGCGCGGAGGCCGCATGGGTCGAGGCGACGCCGGTCATCGGGGCCGCCTCCCTGACCGAGGTGATCCGCCACTTCACAGGGAAAGGCGTCATTGCGCCTGCCACCGCAGGTGAGGTCATCGAAACCGCATCGGACAAGGATCTTTGTGATGTGAAGGGACAGCAGGTGGCGCGGCGGGCATTGGAAATCGCCGCTGCTGGTCGTCATCATCTCCTGATGAGCGGGCCGCCGGGGGCAGGGAAATCCATGCTGGCGGCGCGCCTGTCGTCCATCCTTCCGCCCCTGACACCGCAGGAGGCGCTGGAAACCTCCATGATCCATTCGATCTGCGGGCTGATCGAAGCAGGCGGCGTCAGCCGCAGCCGCCCCTATCGGGCACCGCATCACACCGCCTCAATGGCCGCAATTGTCGGGGGCGGACGGCGGGCGCAACCGGGCGAGATCAGCCTGGCGCACAACGGGGTGCTGTTTCTCGACGAGCTACCGGAATTTGCCCGCGCGGTTCTGGAGACCCTGCGCCAGCCGCTGGAAACCGGCGATGTCATGGTGGCCCGTGCCAATGCCCACATACGCTACCCCAGCCGGTTCATGCTGGTGGCCGCCGCAAATCCCTGCCGCTGCGGCTATATGAGCGACCCGGCGCGCGCATGTTCGCGGGCTCCGGCCTGCGGCGCCGACTACATGGGGCGGATCTCAGGACCAATGATGGATCGTTTCGATCTGCGGATTGACGTCGAACCAGTGCCATTCGCGGATCTGGAACGCAGCCGCCCCGGCGAATGCTCGGCCTCGGTTGCCGAACGGGTGGCAAGGGCGCGCGCTGTGCAAGCCGAAAGATACGCGGCATGTGACGGTGCGACGGTGAATGCGGATGCAGAGGGGCGTGTCCTCGAGGATGTCGCCGAACTGGACACCGAGGGCCGCGCGTTGATGCTGCAGGCTTCGGATTGCTTTGGCCTCAGCGCACGCGGGTACCACCGTGTTCTGCGCGTCGCGCGCACCATTGCCGATCTCGATGGAGATGCAGGCATTGCGCGCGATCACGTCGCAGAGGCGCTTTCCTACCGTATGTCCCAATAAGGTCCGCTCAGAGACAAGCCCGCGCGAAATACGAAACATCGCATAAAGAGCGACGCGCCTCGGGTATCCAGCCATCAAACAAATGCCAGACATGAGGCGCGCTCGGGTGCACCGTCTCGGTCACATCCGCCCCATGGGCGCGCAGGCGCGCAGCCATGCGACGACAGTCGTCCAGCAGGATTTCGGTCTGTCCATAATGCAGCAGGACCGGCGGGCAGTCGGGAAAATCCGCAAACAAGGGCGAAAGGCGCGGATCTTCAGCATCCTCGCCCTCGGGCAGGACATAGCCGACCAGCTCCCGAATGCGTTCTGCCGGTAGAAACGGGTCCGCATTGGCGTTTCGCGTCAGGCTCTCGCCCGTCAGGGACAGGTCGCACCAGGGCGACATCGCGAAGAGGCCCGCAGGTGGCGTGCCCGCCCGGCAAAGATGCGACAAAAGCGCAATGGCCAATCCGCCGCCCGCGGAATCGCCGCCGATCACGATATCCGAAGGTGCATACCCCATCGAGACAAGGTGATCCCAGGTCGCACAGGCATCGTCATAGGCGGCTGGAAACCGATGCTCCGGCGCCAGGCGATAATCCGGGGCGCAGATCTCAAGCCCAGAGAGCAGAGACAGCCGCCCCAGCATGGCCGCATAGCTGTTCGGGCTGCCCGCGATATAGCCGCCACCGTGGAGAAACAGGATGATTTTGCCACGCGCGGGCCGCCCGACGTGAATCCGGTCGAAACCTGCGCTGTCGTGAACGTGACAGAGGTACGGCGGCGGTCGGCACCCAACGCGGGCCAGCCGCTCAAACCCTATCCGCGCTGTGATCGGCTCTTTGATGTGTTGCAGCCGTGGGCGCGCCACATGCCGCAACCCACGCAACAGAACGGCAAGTTGCCAGCTCATCCGAGCCGCCCCTCGATCGCCTCCCAGACCTTTTCGGCAATATTCACGTCATCAAACCGCTCCAGTTCCTGGATGCCGGTGGGCGAGGTCACATTGATTTCGGTCAGATAGTCCCCAATCACGTCGATGCCGACAAAGATCTGGCCGCGTTCTTTGAGAAGTGGCCCGATGGCGGCGCAGATCTCAAGGTCGCGTTCGGTCAGACCGACCTTCTCGGGCCGCCCGCCCACATGCATGTTGGAACGGGTCTCGCCGGCCGCTGGCACTCGGTTGATCGCGCCCACGGGCTCGCCATCGACGAGGATCACCCGTTTGTCGCCATTGGAGACATCCGGCAGGAATTTTTGCACGATCAGCGGCTCGCGACTGAAGCCGGTGAACAGCTCATGCAGGGAAGACAGGTTGCGGTCATTGGCGTCCAGCCGGAACACGCCCGCGCCGCCATTGCCGTAAAGCGGCTTCAGGATCACATCGCCATGCTTGGCCTTGAACGCCTTGA
Organism: Tritonibacter sp. SIMBA_163; assembly: GCF_046535935.1. Classification (NCBI taxonomy): domain Bacteria; kingdom Pseudomonadati; phylum Pseudomonadota; class Alphaproteobacteria; order Rhodobacterales; family Paracoccaceae; genus Tritonibacter; species Tritonibacter sp. SIMBA_163. Next base: position 149,754 of record NZ_JAWJBP010000005.1, on the reverse strand, counting down.
TGGTGTCCAGATCACGGGCAATGGTCGTCGGCGGTGTCAGGTCGGGAAAATCAAGAACCAGTAGTTTTTCCGGGTAGTTGCGCACCCAGAACGGGTCATTCACCACCAGCGCATCACCCTTCAGCCGGTCCAGCAGATGGGTCGCGGTAATGTAATGCATGTCAAACGGCGGGTCCTGACGCAGCCAGACCACATCGAAGTCAGCCAGATCCACCTCGCGCAGTTCGCCGAGCGTCGCCGGGGTGCCCGCGACACGTTGCACCACCATGTCATGACCGCGCGCGGTAATGCGCCCTTCCTGATAGGCCAGCTGGTCAGGACTGTAGTAAAACAGCTCATGCCCACGGGCCTGCGCCTCTTCGGCGAGGCGAAAACTGCTGTCGGCGTTGATATCAACGCCCATGATCGGGTCCATCTGAAAGGCGATTTTCATGGCATCTGTCCCTTATTCTGTTGGACGGAACATGGCGTAGGCCAAGGCCATGTTCAATGGCTCAACCGTGACCATAGGCATTTTCGAGGATCTCCACCTCGCCGACGCCCCAGACAAGCACAACATCGAGCCGCACATCAGTCAGCTGCCCCTGTGGCTCGCCATCCAGAAAGATCGAGGCACTTGCCATCACCCGTTGCATTTGCCCTGCGGTAATCCGCGCGGCAGCCTTATCGCGGGTGGCACTGGATTTCACCTCGGCAAAAATCACCTCTGCGCCGTTGCGCAGGATCAGGTCGATTTCGCCATAAGGAGAACGCCAGCGCGTCTCGGCGAGGGTGTAGCCCCGGTCCAGATAGGCCCGGATCGCGATGTCTTCAGCGGCAGCCCCGGCGATATGGGCCCGGCGTCCGCGCTCGCTGCCGCCCTGCCCCATCGGCTCAATCCTCGCGCGCGATCTGCAGCGCCTGCTGGTAGATCTTGCGCCGGGGTTCGCCATGCGCCTCGGAGACAATCGCGGCGGCATCCTTGACGGAGTTGTCTTTAAGCGCCGCGCGCAAGTCCGCCTCCAGATCCGCCTCGCTGCTGGCCGCCGCGCGCTGGCGGTCCACCAAGACCACTATCTCGCCCTTGACTGGCGCCTCGGCCAGCCCGGCAGCCAGCTCCGACAGCGATCCGCGGCGGACCTCCTCGAACTTCTTGGTCAGCTCACGACACATGGCCGCCTCACGGTCCCCAAGAACCTCGGCCATATCCGCAAGCGAGGCAGCAACCCGTTTGGGCGATTCGTAAAACACCAGCGTTCCGGGAATATTTGCGACTTCTTCCAGACGCTTGCGGCGCGCCCCAGACGCATTGGGCAGGAAGCCGGAAAAATAGAACGCATCCGTCGGCAGCCCCGCCAGCGTCAGCGCACAAAGGGCCGCAGAGGCGCCCGGCGCAGCCGTCACAAGATGCCCCGCAAGTGCGGCTTCCCGGCTGAGATCATAGCCGGGATCAGCGATCATCGGCATGCCCGCTTCCGATGCGTAAGCGATCGATTTTCCCGCTGCCAGATCCGCGAGCAATCGCGCCCGCGCGCCTGCGCTGGAGTGATCATGGTAGGCCACGACGGGGCGGTCACCCAATGGAACCCCGTGTATCTCCAGCAGCTTACGCATAGATCGCGTATCTTCCGCGGCGATTATGTCGGCCGATGCCAACACATCCAGCGCACGCAGGGTGATGTCTCGGGCGGTGCCGATGGGGGTCGCGACGAAGTATAACCCCGGCGACAAACTGACGATCTTGTGATTCACGCTGGACCCGCTTTTCTGGTCGTCTATGATTGCTCCGAACCAATACGGGTGCGCGATGCATAACGCCGCAGCCCGGAATAGGGAGTTTATGCGCTTTATGTTTGCTGTTTTCAATCGGGCTCGCAAGATTGTCCTGACCGCCACCGCCGTTGCCGCAACCGCTCTCGTGGCTGCCTGTGATCCGGGCGCAATTTCCGGAGGTGGGCCCACCATCAACACCTCCAAGCCCGTACCGGTGGCGCTCCTGGTGCCGCGCGGCTCTGCCCAACACGGTGACGGTGTTCTTGCGCAAAGCCTGGAAAACGCCGCCCGCCTTGCCATTGCTGATCTGAACGGCGTGAAGGTGGATTTGCGGGTCTATGACACCGCTGGCAATCCACAGACCGCGGCCAATGTCGCCGCACAGGCGGTCAACGACGGCGCGCGCATCATTCTTGGCCCGGTTTATGCGGAAGCCGCGAATGCTGCCGGTATCGCGGCTGCCAAACGCGGCGTGAACGTGCTCGCATTCTCCAACAACCCCTCCATTGCTGGTGGCAATGTCTTTGTGATGGGGTCCACGTTCGACAATACCGCAAGCCGCTTGACCCAATATGCAAAACGCCAGGGGAAAAGCACCATGGTTGTGGTCTCGGGCAACAACGCAGCGGGCCAGGCCGGACGTGCCGCGATCCAACAGGCCGCAGTGCAGAGCGGCATGACCATTGCAGGCAATGTCAGCTATGATCTGTCGCAGCAGGGCGTGATCAATGCGATCCCGACCATCAGTCAGAACGTGCGCCAGTCGAATGCGGATGTGATGTTGATGACGGCCACGACTGCCGGTGCGCTGCCGCTTCTGACACAGCTTCTGCCCGAAGCCGGGGTAAAGACCACCGATGTACAATACATGGGCCTGACCCGCTGGGATATTCCGGCGCAGACACTCGAGCTGCCCGGCGTTCAAAACGGCTGGTTCGCGCTGCCTGACCCGCAGAAATCAGCGGCCTTCCGTGCCCGTTACCAATCCACATATGGCGCCGCGCCGCATCCGATCGGTGGTCTGGCCTATGATGGCATCGCCGCAATCGGCGCATTGGTCAGCGCTGGAAACTCCGGCGCGCTGACCGGCGCCGCCCTGACACAGCCCGCCGGGTTCCAAGGCACAGGCGGTATTTTCCGTCTCCGCCCGGATGGTACCAACGAGCGCGGCCTCGCCATTGCAACGATTCAGGACAAGAAAGTCGTCATCATTGACCCAGCGCCCCGCAGCTTCCCAGGAGCCGGTTCCTGAACCGGCAGACGCTCACGCAAAAACCCATCCCGAACCTCTGGGGTCGCTCATCTGCGACCCCAGCATGATTTTTGACACTGATGCCATCCGGTTCCGGGTCATGGAGCTCTCTCAGGATCTTCAGGGGGCGGAGTTTCGCGCCGCCGTCGTGGCACTGCTGCGCGAGGCCAACAAGGCCGGCCGCAGCGCCATTGCCGATGCTTTTGAGCTGCAGCCGTTCGCCGCGCGCGAGCTGGCACGCTCCTACACCTATCTGACCGACGGGCTTGTAACCACGGCGCTGATGGCGGCCAACGATGTGCTGCACCCGATTGCCACGCCCACCACCGGCGAGCGGATCGCCGTCTTTGCGGTCGGGGGCTATGGCCGCGGTGAGATGGCGCCCTTCTCCGATGTCGATCTGCTGTTCCTGACCCCCTACAAGATCACCGCCTGGGCGGAGAGCGTGATTGAATCCATGCTCTACATCCTGTGGGATCTGCGCCTGAAGGTCGGACATTCCAGCCGCACCATCAAAGACTGCATCCGCCTTGGCTCTGAGGATTTCACCATCCGCACGGCCATGCTGGAGCATCGGTTTCTGGCAGGGCATGGCCCCCTCGCAACAGAGCTCGAAGACCGCCTGGCCAAGGATCTATTTGCCAAGGACGCCGCCGAATTCATCGATGCCAAGCTGGCTGAACGCGACGCCCGCCACCTGAAGCAGGGCGAGCGCTACATGGTGGAGCCCAATGTCAAAGAGGGCAAAGGCGGCCTGCGCGACCTTCAATCACTGTTCTGGATCGCCAAATATCTCTACAAGGTGCAGGATGTGGCCGAACTGGTGCCACTGGGCCTGTTCCGCCCGGATGAGTTCGATTTCTTCGCCAAGGCCGAAAATTTCCTCTGGGCGGTGCGCGCGCATCTGCACCTGAGTGCAGGCCGCGCCACCGAAAAGCTGACGTTCGACGTGCAGGTGCAGATTGCGGAACGCATGGGCTACCAGGACACCTCGGGACGTCGCGCGGTTGAAGTCTTCATGCAAGACTATTTCCGTCACGCCACGCAGGTCGGCGATGTGACCCGCATTCTCTTGTCCAAACTCGAAGACAGCCAGCTCAAGAGCGAGCCACTGCTGGAGCGCATTTTTCGGCGCAAACCGCGTATCAAGCCCGGCTACAAGATCACCCACAACCGCCTGGAAATCGCAGAGCCAGAGACGTTCCTGAGCAACAAGCTGAACCTTCTGCGCATGTTCGAAGAGGCCCTGCGCACGGGCCTGCTGCTCCATCCGGACAGTATGCGGCTGGTGCGTGGCAATCTCGACCTGATCGACGACGAGATGCGCAACACCCCGGATGCGCAGCGGATTTTCCTGGACCTACTGCTCAAGCACGGCAATCCGGAACGCGTGCTGCGACGGATGAACGAGCTGGGCGTATTGTCGGCCTTCATCCCCGAATTTGAGCCGATCGTGGCGATGATGCAGTTCAACATGTATCATTCCTACACGGTGGACGAGCACACCATTCAGGTGATCTCCAACTTCTCCGCCATTGAGCGCGGCGAGCTGGAAGATGAGCTGCCCCTGTCCTCCTCCCTCATCAAGAAGGGAGTGAACCGCAAGGTCCTGATTATCGCGATGCTGCTGCATGACATCGGCAAGGGACGGCAACAGGATCACTCCATCCTCGGCGCGCAAATCGCCCGCAAGGTGGCGCCCCGCCTTGGCCTCAGCAAGTCTGAATCCGAGACGGTTGAGTGGCTGGTGCGTTATCACCTTCTGATGTCGGACATGGCGCAGAAACGCGATATCGCGGACCCGCGCACCGTGCGCGACTTTGCCAAGGCCGTACAAACCGTGAAGCGGCTTGATCTGCTGCTGCTGCTGACGGTCTGCGATATTCGCGGCGTGGGTCCGGGCACCTGGAACAACTGGAAAGCAGTACTGCTGCGCGCGCTTTACAACCAGACCCGGGATGCAATGGAAAACGGGCTGGAGGCCTTCAACCGCGAACATCGCGGTACCGAGGCCAAAAAGCGCCTGCGCAAGGCCCTGCCCGACTGGGGAAAATCCGCCGTCAAACGCGAAACCGCACGCCACTATCCGCCCTACTGGCAGGGGCTGCATGTCACCGCACATGTGGATTTTGCCGAGATGCTGCGCGAGATCGACGTGCTGGATGACCCATCAGCCATGCTTGTGCGGCTGCACCCTGACGAGGACCGCGACGCCACCCGCGCCTGTTTCGTGATGCCGGACCATCCAGGCATCTTTGCCCGTATCGCCGGGGCGCTGGCGCTGGTGGGGGCCAATGTGGTCGATGCGCGCAGTTACACCACCAAGGACGGGTTTGTCACCGACGCGTTCTGGGTTCAGGACGACGATGGCCACCCGTTCGAGGCCTCTCGCCTGCCGCGCCTGCGGAGCATGATCGAAAAGACCCTGCATGGCGAGGTGATCGCGCGCGAGGCCCTGAAGTCACGCGACAAGATCAAGAAACGCGAGCGTGCGTTTCGAGTGCCGACCCATATCACCTTCGACAATGACGGCTCCGAAATCTACACCATCATCGAGGTGGACACCCGCGACCGCCCCGGCCTGCTTTATGATCTGGCCCGCGCCCTGGCGAGCGCCAACGTCTATATCGCCAATGCGGTCATCGCGACATACGGTGAACAGGTGGTGGATAGCTTCTACGTGAAGGACATGTTCGGGTTGAAATATCACTCTGCTACCAAGCAGCAGTCGCTGGAGAAGAAAATCCGCCAGGCCATCATCGACGGTGCAAAGCGGGCCGACACATGAAGCCGATCAAATTGCTGTCCGGCTTCATGACAGTCGGGTTCTGGACTTTGGCCAGTCGCATTCTGGGATTCGTCCGCGAGATCCTGATCGCCGCCTATATCGGGCCGGGTCCGGTTGGGGATGCGTTCTATGCCGCATTCCGGCTGCCCAACATGTTCCGCCGCTTCTTTGCCGAAGGCGCCTTCAACGCTGCCTTCGTGCCGATGTTTGCCAAACGTTGGGAGGCCGAAGATAACCCGCAGGGGTTTGCGCAGGAGGCCTTCAACCTGTTGGCGGTTGCGGTTCTGGGTCTGACCGGCCTCGGCATGGTGTTCATGCCTGCACTGGTCTGGGCCACTGCGGGCGGTTTTGTCGGCGACGCGCGCTTTGACCTTGCGGTTGGATTTGGCCGTGTGGTCTTTCCCTACATCCTGTGCATGTCGCTGGCGGCGCTATTCTCTGGCGTACTGAATGCAACGGGCCGCTTTGCGGCGGCAGCGGCGGCGCCTGTGCTGCTGAACATCTTCACCTGTGCCGCGATGATCGCAGGTGCGGTGCTGGGGCAGGACGTGGTGGACTGGCTGATCTGGGTCATACCGCTGGCCGGTGTGGCGCAGCTGGCGCTGGTCTGGATCGCAGCCGGTCGCGCCGGGATCACGCTGCGCCCCGGCCTGCCCCGACTGACGCCGGACATGAAACAACTGGTGAAGGTCGCCCTTCCCGCCGCGCTGGCCATGGGGGTCACCCAGGTCAATCTGGTGGTCGGGCAGATCGTGGCCTCCGGATACGATAGCGCGGTATCCTGGCTGTCGCTTGCGGACCGCCTGTATCAACTGCCGCTCGGTGTGGTCGGCATTGCCGTCGGCATTGTGCTGCTGCCCGACCTGGCCCGCCGCCTGCGCGCGGGAGATGATCGCGGCGCACAGGACGCCCTGTCCCGCGCGGGAGAGTTCTCTCTGCTGCTGACAGTCCCCTCCGCGGTGGCCTTTATCGCCATACCGCTGCCGCTGGTCTCCGTCCTTTATGAACGCGGCGCAACCGGGCCGGACGACGTGGCGGCCATTGCACTTGCGGTTGCGGTCTATGGCGTCGGTCTGCCTGCTTTTGTGCTGCAGAAGGTGTTGCAGCCGCTGTATTTCGCGCGCGAAGACACCCGTAGCCCATTCCGTTACGCGCTGATGGCGATGGTGGTGAATGCGGCGCTGGCGCTTGGGCTGCAGCCATTGTTTGGCTGGCTGTCACCGGCTGTGGCCGCGACCGTTGCCGGCTGGATCATGGTTCTCCAACTGTGGCTTGGGGCACGGAGCATGGGGGACGCCGCGCAATTCGACACCCGGTTCAAACGCCGCAGCCTGCGTATCTTCCTTGCCTCTGTGGCGATGGGGCTGGTGCTGATCCTCGCCGCCAACGCGCTCGCCCCTGCGCTTGCGATGGGATACTGGCGCTACCTTGCGCTGCTTGCCCTGATCGTGACCGGGGCCGTGACCTACTTTGGGATTGGCCAGATCATCGGCGCACTGCGCCTGTCGGATTTCAAATCCGCACTACGTCGCGGCAGGGCATAGTCATTGCGCCCGTCAGGGAGGTTGCATCTTTGCAAGCGCAACCTCCCACTCCGGCACAGCTGCTCAGCGCTGCTGACGCAATTTCTGCAGGATCCGTGCCCACCCGCCGGGCACCAGGAAAAACGACATCGTGAACCCGGTGACAAACCCCGCCAGATCGGCCACCCATTCCGGGCTGCCACCAAAGATCAGCCCGAACAGCAGTTGGATACCCATCAGGAAGGCGATCAGGGAAAAGGCCCGGTACTGCTGTGCCCCCACGGTCGCGAGCGACAGCCACAACAGATGGGTAAAGCCACCAATCAGCCCGTAGACCGCTGGAAAGCCGCCGATCAGCGCGACCTGACCATCGACAAACACCGCATAGGCCAGCGCACCACCGATCGCAGAGCCGAGGAAGATCAGCACCACGGCGATCTCTCCCATAGCCTCGCCCACCATCTTGCCCATGGCCAGCAGGAAGACGCAGACAAAGATCGTCTGGGTAAAGGCCCCATGCACAAAAGCGTAGGTCACAAAGCGCTTTAGCAGATCAAAGGGCCAGGTTCCGCTGTCCCACATCCACCAGAAATATTCCGCTCCAAAGCTGTATTCCTGAAGCGCACTGAGACGCCAGCCAACAGCCTCCGGCCCGCCGATCAAACCGCGCGCGCCAAGCGAAAACACCACCTCGATCCCGAGGATCACAAGCACGAGCGCCACCACCACCGGCGGCAATGCATTGAACGGGGATTGGTTCTGATCTTGCATGTTGTCCTGCTCTCCGGCGCCTCTACCCCGCTCTATGCCGGGCTACGCCTGTTGACGATACTCTGCGCCATGGGTAAGCGACGATGGTGCATAATTCCAGACGGGAGTTTTCGACCATGAGCGAAACCAGCTTCACTCCGCGTGTCTTTTCAGGCATCCAGCCTTCGGGCAATCTGCATCTGGGGAATTACCTCGGTGCCCTGAAGCGGTTTGTCGACTGGCAGGCGCGCGATGTGGAGTCCATCTACTGCATGGTCGACCTGCATGCGATCACTGTCTGGCAGGACCCGACTGACCTGAAGAAAGCCACCCGCGAGCTCTGCGCCGGGTTCATTGCCGCCGGGCTTGATCCGGAAAAATCCATTCTGATCAACCAGAGTCAGGTGCCCGAGCATGCGCAACTGGCCTGGATCTTCAACTGTGTCGCCCGCATGGGCTGGATGCAGCGGATGACCCAGTGGAAGGACAAGGCAGGCAAGAACCAGCAGAACGCTTCGCTGGGTCTTCTCGCCTATCCGTCGCTGATGGCCGCGGACATCCTGATCTACCACGCCACCCATGTGCCGGTGGGCGAGGATCAGAAACAGCACCTTGAACTGACGCGCGACATCGCGACCAAGTTCAACCACGACTACGGTGTTGATTTCTTCCCGCTGACCGAGCCGGTGATCGAGGGTGCGGCCACCCGGGTGATGAGCCTGCGCGATGGCTCCAAGAAGATGTCGAAATCCGACGTCTCGGATGCCAGCCGCATCAACCTGACCGATGATGCCGACACCATCGCCAAGAAGATCCGCAAGGCCAAGACCGACCCGGAGGCGCTGCCCTCCGAGGCCGAGGGGCTGGAGGATCGCCCGGAGGCCCGCAACCTGGTCAACATCTACGCGGCCATGTCCGGCCAGTCGGTAGATCAGGTGCTGGCGGATGTGGGCGGCCGGCAGTTCTCGGAATTCAAGCCGATGCTGGCGGATCTGGCCGTTGAGAAAATGTCGCCGATCACCACCGAAATGGCCCGGTTGATGGAAAATCAGGACGAGATCGACAAGATCCTCGCACGCGGCTCCGAGCGCGCCCGCGAGATCACTGCGCCGATCCTGCGCAAGACCTACGACATCGTCGGGCTGGTGGCCCCGGTCGAGATCTGACCAGATCAACAGCTCCTGCTTCGACATGCCAAGGGCCGTCTCCAGAGGCGGCCCTTGCGTCTGCGTGATGTGTCGAACGCTGCGGAAGAGCGTTTCGAACCAGACCATCGCCGCGTACGCCCGCATGTTTCATTCAAGAGCCGTGGCTGGCGGACCTCTAAGGCTGCCACGTGTAGTAGTTATCGAGGTCGTCGGACTTCTCCAGCACGAAGCCGCACGAAAGGTAGAAGTCATTCGCCGGGCTACCGCGAAGCGCCAGGAGCCGCAAAGGCAGCCCCATCTCTCGTGCCTGATCCTGAACCGACCAAACGATATTGCGTCCCAGACCGCGGCCCTGATGCGTGGGATGGATATAAACGTGGTCGAGGTAAAGATGATCGGGGCGTATTCGCACGACATAGAAACCAACTAGATCCTCCCCATCTCGAATGATCTGGGTATCACGAGGGTCATATGTTTCGAGAAAGCGCTTGCGTGCACGGTCGGGATCGAACCGGCCAACGGCTTCGAGGCTCGGTCTCATTGCCACCACACGGATCGCCGCAAGACTAGATGCATCATCATTTGTGGCGCTTGAAATGGAAATGTCATGCATGCTCGGATGATGCTATGGATAGGTAGGTTTCTCAAGCCATTTAGCTGCAACCGCCTGTCCTACCACAGTGCAATATCCATCACACTGGGTTCGCTGCGCCCCTCGCCGTATGAGTGATGAACCGCAGCGACATGCCAGTCGCGGGAGAACTGGGCCAGCGATGCGACAGGAAAGCCTGTTTGGTCTGGCATTCTGCAGGATGCAACTTTTGTCCGACTTCTGCGTTTCACAACCACAGTTACGTGCTGACACAGGAAAGGACGCGCGATGAAACCGGAATTTTTCAAATCGGCCACCGCATTGGCCGTGATCGCCTCGCTGGCGGCCCCGATGCCGGGTGTGGCTCAGGTTGAAGGCGTGGCGACATTCGATCTCAGCCAGATGAGCGAGACCGAGATTGCCGCGCTGGTGGAGCGCTGCCGCGAAAGTGCCGAGCAGGATGCGCAGGCCGAAGGGGATGATCTCATTGCCCAATTCTGCACGCAGTATGGTGAGGGCGCCTTTGATGCAGCGCTGCCCGTTGAGCTGCAATCAGGGTCTGTTCTTTCCGAACTCGCCCCTGATGGCGAAGACGTAGGCGGTCTTGAACAGGCGCTAGAGGACACCGCGCAGGCCGAAGCAGAGGCTGAGACGCCAGCGGAAGGCGAGGTGCAAGAAGAACCTCAGGAAGAAGCCGCTGCCGCTGAGGCCGAAGCGACCGTCGATCCTGACGAGACAGCAGAAAACGCTGCCGTGGCCGAGACGACAGAGGCCGCTGAAGCGGAGCAACCTGCCGAGGTCGAGCAATCGGAGGATACTACTCCTGAGGTGGAGGCGACTGCAGAGACAGAGGCTGCAACAGATGAAACCGCTGAGGCCGTAGCGGAGGACCTTGCAACACAAAACGCGGACGTCACCGCTGAGGCTGAGGCTGAGGCTGAGGCTGAGGCTGAGGCTGAGGCTGAGGCTGAGGCTGAGGCTGAGGCTGAGGCTGAAATTGCCGAGGACCAGCCCGTCGACAACCCCGAAGTGACAGAACGCGACAGCCAGCAACAGGCCGACGCACTTGCAGAATCCGACACCGAGACCGCCGCGGCAGCAGCGGCTGCCTCTGACGGCAGCGAGGCCGATGCAGAGGTGATCGAGGAAACCGTCACCGAAGACACAGCGCGCAGCTCTGACGAGGAGTTCGACACCAAGGTCAACGAGACCGCCTCTGCCGACGCCGCGCCACAGGCCCCGGCGGCGGAACAGGACGATGACGATGGTCTCTCAAAGCTGGAAAAGGCTGCCCTGCTGGGGTTGGGTGCCCTTGCCGTTGGTCAATTGCTGAAATCCGGCGAAACGGTGGTTTCCAACAGCGGGGACCGCGCCGTGGTCGAACAGGACGGCCAGTATCGCATCATCAAGAACGACGATGCGCTGCTGCGTCAGCCCGGCTCCAACGTGAAGACCTACCAGTTCAAAGATGGCTCCACCCGCACCGTGGTGACCCGTGAGGATGGCGTCGAGGTCGAGACCATCCGCGCCGCCGACGGTCGCGTTTTGCGCCGCAGCAAAGCCCTGCCCGATGGCCGCACCGTGGTGCTGTTCGACGACACCCAGGAGGCCGAAAAGGTGGTGGTAAACGACCTGCCTACGGCGGCACCGCGACGCAACGCCGTCGCGAGTGATGGCAGTATTTCACCCGAAGATCTGGCCGCAGCCCTTGCTGCACAACAGCCCGAAGGCATCAACCGGCGCTTTTCCCTCGCCCAGGTGCGCAGCATCGACGCGGTGCGCCGCCTGGTGCCTGAAATCAACGTCGACAAGGTGACCTTCGAGACCGGCTCCTCGGTGATCCGCCCGGAACAGGCCGAAGAGCTGACAGACCTGGGCAATGCTCTGCGCCAGATGGTGGAACGGACCCCGACCGAGGTTTTCCTGATCGAGGGCCACACCGATGCGGTGGGGGCGGCGACCTACAACCTCGCGCTGTCGGATCGTAGGGCGGAGACCGTGGCGCTGGCGCTGACCGAGTATTTCGATGTGCCGCCGGAGAACATGGTCATTCAGGGCTATGGCGAAAGCGACCTCGCGGTGCCGGTGCTGGACGCCGAACGGGCCAATCGTCGCGTCACCGTGCGCCGGATCACACCGCTGCTGGCGTCACGGCAGTAAGCCCTGACGACCAGACCCGAAAACGATTTGCCCCGGCACTGCGCCGGGGCTTTTTTGTTGCAACACCTGTTCCGCTTCAAACGCGTTCGCATAGAGGTCGACAAAAAAACAGCCGCTCCAGTCGGAGCGGCTGCTGTCATGTGGCCTTGGTCCAGACAGGTTACGGGCAAGCGGCCTTGTAGGTCTGACCGGCACTGTTGCGATAGGTGCACTGACGCGGTGCGTTTGCGCCAACCTGAGCACCAACGGCGCCGCCGATGAGCGTCGCGGCGGTTTTGCCGCTGCCGGAGCCGACTTGGTTGCCGACCGCCGCACCCGCCAGCGCGCCGGTGACGGCATTGATGTCCTGATTGTCGGAGCACCCCGCCACAAAGACACTTGCTGCAAACAGCGCCGCAATGACGCCAGTAGTCTTCGACATATTCCCATCTCCTCTCTGATGACCGGATCAGGCAGGAGGGGAAAAGCGCAGAGCGATTGCCCTGTCGCGCCACCCGGTCGCTGCACCGGTCAAGGTGTTTCGTCTACACATGAACGTAGTGCGCGCCGGAATGTTCCCAACATTTTAGACAATCGGCTCAGCGACTACAGCAAAGATCTGCCGAAGCCCGGCGCGCTGGCCGGTTACAGCCCCGCCACCCCTTCAAGTGTCAGCCGTGCCACCAGATCGGCATAGCCCTTGCGGTCCTCGGTATCGGCCCCGGCGTTCCACATGTAGTGCCAGTTCAACATGCCAAAGACCGACATGGTGACTGCGCGCAGCTTGCCCTTGTCAGTCCCCAGCGTGTCGGGTGCAGCGTCCCGAATAGCCGTGCTCATGCATTTCACCATTTCACGCTGATAGGCGCGCAAATGCTCCTGCTGCGCCTCCGGCAGCGCCGACATCGCGTTGAGCTGTACCTTGTGCTCGTGATCCGCGCCCTCATAGGCCAGCAGCACCTCGGTTAGGATACACCGCAGCCGCGCCACCGGATCGAGCCCGTCCAGATCCAGCCCGCAGACCCGATCCCGCAGGCCGCTCAGGTAATTGTCCAGAAGGTCGAACAGCAGCGCGTCCTTGCCCTCGTAGTAGTGGTAGATATTCGCCTTCGAGATCCCGCAAGCCCTTGCGATCTGGGTCATCGAGGCCCGGTCATAGCCCTCCTCGGCGAACAGCCGCGCCGAGGCCGACAGTATCTGCGCCCGTTTCTGATCGTGGTCTTTGGCAATGGTCCGGGCCACGGGAGCTTATCCTTTCACACGGTTGTCGACGACACGGCGGGCCTTGCCCTGCGAACGTTCGACGCTGCCGGGATCGCCGACCAGAATCTCTGCCGAGATGCCCACGATATCCTTGATCCGCTTGGCCAGCTGCGCGGTGCAGGTGGCGCGCTGTTCAGGCGCGGTGGCCGCTGGCAGTACCTCCACATGGATGCGCATCGCGTCCATTCGGCCCTTACTGACAAGCTCGATCTGGTAATAGGGCGCGAGCGCCTCCACCGTCAGCATCTGCTCTTCGATCTGGCTGGGGAAGACATTGACACCGCGCAGGATGATCATGTCGTCCGACCGTCCGGTGATTTTCGCCATCCGCCGCATGGAGCGCGCAGTGCCCGGCAGCAGGCGTGTCAGGTCACGGGTGCGGTAGCGCACCATCGGCAGGCCTTCCTTGGTGAGCGTGGTAAAGACCAGCTCGCCCAGCTCACCATCCGGCAGCACCGCGCCGGTTTCCGGGTCGATGATTTCCGGCAGGAAGTGATCCTCCCAGATGACTGGTCCGTCCTTGGTCTCCACACATTCATTGGCAACGCCCGGCCCCATGATCTCTGAAAGACCATAGATATCAACCGCATGCATATCAAACGCCGCCTCGACCTCCTTGCGCATGGCGTCCGTCCATGGTTCGGCGCCAAAGACGCCGACCTTGAGCGAAGAGCTGCGCGGGTCGATCCCCATGCGGTGATATTGCTCCAGGATGTTGAGCATATAGGACGGCGTCACCATGATGCCGTCGGGGCGGAAATCCTCGATCAGCGTCACTTGCTTTTCGGTCTGGCCGCCCGACATCGGCACCACCGTCGCGCCCAGGCGCTCAATGCCGTAATGCGCGCCAAGCCCGCCAGTAAACAGCCCATAGCCATAGGCGTTATGCACCATATCGCCGCGCCGCAGGCCGGACGCACGCAAGGACCGTGCCAAGAGGTCCGCCCAGGTGTCGATGTCCTTCTGCGTGTAACCCACCACCGTCGGCTTCCCCGTGGTGCCGGAGGACGCATGCACCCGAAGGATCTGCTCGCGCGGGACAGCAAACATACCAAATGGATAGGCATCGCGCAGATCGCCCTTGGTGGTGAAGGGGAACTTCGCCAGATCGGACAGCTCCTGCAGGTCGTCCGGATGCACGCCGGCTGCATCGAACCGCGCTTTGTACATCGCCACATTGTCGTAGGCATGGCGCAGCGACCATTTCAGACGCTGCAGTTGCAGGCTACGGATCTCGTCGATGGACGCAATCTCGATCGGGTCCAGCTCGGCCCGGTTGGGTGTCAAATCACGCATAGGTATCCTCCAACGTCCCTTGATCTTCTGCGGCTCAGTCCTGAGCCACCGGGGGAGCTGCCTCCTCAAACAGCTGCCCCTTGATTGCGCGAGAACAGCCGCGCATTTCCGCGATCAGCTGCCCGTCCTGATTTTTGACGCTCACGTCATAGAGCCCGCTGCGCCCGGCCAGCGAGACTTCGCGAGCCTCGGCCAGCAGCCGGTCGCCTTTGCGCCCCGGCGCGACAAAACTGATCATGTTGTGCTGCGCCACCGTCGCCTGATTGCGGCTGTTGCATGCAAAGGCAAAGGCGCTGTCGGCGAGCATGAAGATCACACCGCCATGGCAGATCCCATGGCCGTTGCAGTGATGCGCCTCGACGGTCAGCGCCAGCGCGGCACTGCCCTCATCGACGCGCTCAATGCCCATACCGGCCCATTTGGACGCCTGATCGTCGGCCCACATGGCAGCGGCGGATTTCTCGGCGCGGGTCTTTGCGGTCATGGTCATGCGCTATTCTCCGCGGAACGCTGGCTGGCGTTTTTCCAGAAATGCCCGCACGCCTTCGGCGTAATCAGCGCTCTCGCCACAGGTCTTCATCGCATCCGCCTCGCGCTCCAGCTGCTCGGCCAGCGTATAGCCCCCCGAGGTCTGGATCAGCGATTTGGTCAGGCCCAGCCCCAGCGTCGGCCCATCGGCGAGCTTGGCCGTCAGGGCGCGCGCCTCATTCATCAGCACATCATCGGCGACGCATTTCCAGATCAGCCCCCAATCAGCGGCTTGCTCGGCGCTCAGAGGCTCTCCGGTCAGCGCCAACGCCTTGGCGCGCGCTTCGCCCAGCAGGCGCGGCAGGTGGTAGCTGCCGGCGGTGTCGGGGATCAGCCCGACCTTGGCAAAGGACTGGATGAACTTCGCGCTCTGGCTCGCCAGCACGATGTCTGCGGCCAGCGACAGGTTTGCCCCGGCGCCCGCCGCCACGCCGTTCACCGCGCAGACCACCGGAAACTCCAACGCGCGGATCAAATTCACCAGCGGCGCATAAAACGTGCGCACCGTATAGCCCAGATCCACCGGCCCACTCGCCGCATCCGGGTCGCGCGCTGACAGATCCTGCCCCGCGCAAAATCCCCGCCCCGCGCCCGTCAGCAAAAGCGCCCGCTTGCCAGAATCGCGCGCCTCTTCCAGTGCGGCACGCAGGGCCAGATGCATCTCGTCGTTAAACGCATTGAGCCGATCCGGGCGGTTCAGCGTAATCTCGCACCACGTCCCGTGATCCTGCGTCAGAATGCTCTGTTCCATGATGCCTCCCCTTGCCCACGGCGGGCGATCTTGCGCCCAATTGGGAAAAGACTTGCATAAACCGACCGGACGGTCAATATTTCTCATCAGGAAAATGCGCCGCCCCGAAATCGGGCGCTGGCACTGTATTTGCACAACAGACTTCAGGGAGACGCAGCCTATGTGCCCGAAAGATGTGGCGAGCTTTGCCGCCGGAGAATGGATCCAGCCCGACAACAGCGCACGCGAGATTGCCTCTGCCATCACCGGCGAGGTGATCGCCCGCGCAGGCAATGCCACGCTCGATGTGCAAGCGATGCTCGATTATGCCCGCAACATCGGTGGACCCGGCCTGCGCTCCATGACCTTTCATGACCGCGCCCGCATGCTCAAGGCGCTGGCGCAGCATTTGGACGCCCACAAACAGGACCTGTATGACCTGAGCTTTGACACCGGCGCGACGCAGAAGGACCACCTGATCGACGTGGACGGCGGTATCGGAACGACGTTTGTATTCGCCTCCAAGGGGCGGCGCGAGATGCCCGACAGCACGGTCTACACCGACGGCGCGGTCGAGCAACTGTCGCGCCACGGCAGCTTTATGGGCCAGCACATCTGCACCTCGCTGCCTGGTGTTGCGGTGCATATCAACGCCTTCAACTTCCCGGTCTGGGGCATGCTCGAAAAGCTCGCGCCGACCCTGCTCGCAGGTGTTCCGGCCATCGTAAAACCCGCAACCGCCACCTGCTACGTCACCGAGGCCGCCATGCGCCTGATGCTGGACAGCGGCCTTCTGCCGGAAGGCGCGCTACAGCTGGTGAGCGGCGGCATTGGCGACATGCTGGACCGGCTGACCTGTCAGGATGTGGTGAGCTTTACCGGCTCTGCCGCGACCGCGCTGAAACTACGGCAAACGCCTGCAATCGTTGAAAACTCCGTACGGTTCGTCGCAGAACAAGACAGCCTCAACGCGTCGATACTCGGCCCCGACACAACACCCGGCAGCGCGGAATTCGACCTGTTCCTCAAGGAAGTGCAGCGCGAAATGACCACCAAAGCGGGGCAGAAATGTACCGCCATCCGCCGCATCATCGTACCCGACGCACAGGTTGACGCCGTTATTGAGGGGCTGAGCACCGCGCTGGCAAAAATCACCATTGGTGACCCGCGCGCCGACAGCACCCGCATGGGTGCGCTGGTCTCCGCCGCGCAGAAACGCGATGTGCTGGAGCAAGCCGCCAAGATCGCTACCGAGGCCACGCGGGTTTTTGGCGACCCCGACGACTTCACCGTTGAGGGCGCCGACAAGGACAAGGGTGCCTTTGTGCCGCCGATGCTGTTCCATTGCGCGGACCCCGACGCCGCCCAACATGTCCACGACACCGAGGCCTTTGGCCCCGTCTCCACCGTGATGGGCTACCGCGACCTTGCGCATGCAGCCGCACTGGCCAATCGCGGCCAAGGCTCCCTCGTCGCCTCTCTCATCACTGCCGACCCTGTGGTGGCGCGTGAGGTGACACTGAACATCGCCGCCTTCCACGGACGGGTCTATATCAACAACGCCACCTCGATGAAGGAGTCCACAGGCCACGGCTCCCCCCTGCCCCATATGGTGCACGGTGGTCCCGGTCGCGCTGGCGGTGGCGAGGAACTGGGCGGCGTGCGCGCCGTGAAACACTACATGCAGCGCACCGCCGTGCAGGGCAGCCCGGAGATCCTCTCAGCCATCACCGGCACCTGGATTCCCGGCGCCCCCGAAACAAGCGATGCCGCACATCCCTTCACCCGCCGCTTCGGTGCGCTGGCCATTGGCGAGACGCTCAATACCGCGCCGCGCACCGTGACCAGCGACGACATCGCCCATTTTGCGCAGTTCACCGGCGATACCTTCTATGCCCACATGGATGACGCGGCCGCCGAACGGAACCCGTTCTTCCCGGGACGGGTTGCGCATGGCTATCTGCTCTTGTCCTTTGCCGCCGGTATGTTCGTTCAGCCCGAAGAAGGACCGGTACTGGCCAACACCGGCCTCGACAGCCTGCGCTTCATGAAACCCGTGGTGCCGGGCGACAGCATCAAGGTGCGCCTGACCGTCAAGGCCAAGACCCCGCGCAACGCGGACTACGGCGAAGTGCGCTGGCATGTCACCCTGACCAATCAAGATGACGAGATGGTGGCCGAATACGAGCTGCTGACCATGGTCGCATTCTGATCGTTTATACGCGTCCAATTGCAGGCATGAGGGCTGGCGCTTACCTGCGCCCGCCCTTATCCTGACCTCATGACAACAAACGCACACGACTGGTTTACGACGGCGGTAGAGGCACTTGCAGAGCCTCAGGGTCAACGCGTTTGGTCGATCATCGTGTCGTTCCTCGGGGACATGGCACAGGATGATGGCGCTGGCATCAGCAGCGCGGCCCTCACCCGCGTGATCACACCGCTCGGCATCAAGCCCGAAGCCATCCGCGTCGCGCTGCATCGACTGCGCAAGGATGGCTGGACCGACAGCAAACGAAGCGGGCGCGGATCCGTGCATTTCCTCGCCCCTCACGGGCGCGTGCAGTCTGCTCAGGTCACCCCCCGCATCTATGACCGGACCGCCTGCACCACGGCAGAGTGGCATCTGCTGATCGCGGGCACCCCCAGTGGTCTGGAACTTCTGGATGCCCTCAGCGAGGGCGCGCCGGACGGCGTGATCCGCGTCAACCGCCACACCGGCTTGGCTCCCGGCCCCGCGCCTGCGCCCATGTCCGATCTTTTGATCGCGAACGCACGGATCGAAAGCGTTCCCACATGGTTGCAGGAGGAGCTGTTCCCCATCCTGCTGCGCCAGAGCTGTGCGTCACTGGATGCCGCACTTGCCCCTCATGGGGCCCCGCCTGAGCTGGATCCCTTACGCCGCGCCTGCCTGCGGACGCTGCTCGTGCACCGCTGGAGGCGGATCGTATTGCGTCATCCGAGGCTGCCCGTGCAGTTTCACCCAGCCGACTGGACCGGAGAATCCTGTCGGACAAAGGTCTTTGAGCTATTGGAGCAGCTCCCGCAACCCAGCCTGTCGGAACTCGAAACCGCCGAGCCGCTGCCCATGACTTTGGACATACCGCCATCGCCTGATGCAGCCCATTGAAATCAAATGGCAATGCGGCGTGGTTGGAAAAAACTTTTCCAAAACCACCCTTCTTAGAGATTTCGCACTTGACCCTCTGGGCGGCATTCCGTAAATCGCCTCCACACAGCGAGCGGCGGAGTAGCTCAGTTGGTTAGAGCAGCGGAATCATAATCCGCGTGTCGGGGGTTCAAGTCCCTCCTCCGCTACCACCCTTCCCATACTTACCGGCTTGATGAATGGGTTCGCCTGTCGGAAGAGGCGAAACGCCTCGTCGCGATGAGTGTTTCTGGGCTTGCCCTGCCTGTCTATCTTGGCGCTGCATCTCTCCTCCCACATCGCGTGTCTGCCAGGCTCTGCGCATCAGCTTGGCGCAATTCTCTGGATTATTTGCACCGAACCTTAAGGATCCAGCGCCTAAGTTACAGCGCATGAGCATCCGTCCTGATCCTTTTCCGCAGAGTAAGCAGCAAGAGCGCATTTCCGCGCTTGAGCAGACGCGACGCAAGGATCGGCGCAATCTGAAAATGGCGAACGCGATGCTGTGCGGCGTTGAGGCCATGAACAAGGCCAACACACGAGCAGACATACTCGACGCTCTATCGGACGCATTGAAGGACGCCATCGGCGCCCATGAGGTCACCGTGATCGGTGATGTCGCCGAAGGAATGTTCGGCGTCCCGCAAAGCCGCCCCACTGTTCTACACCCATTGCGGACACAGCCGGCGCTGACACCGGACATCTTCGACTGGTTCGCCCGCCACCGTCAGATCAAAAATCTGAGCGTCTGCCGCGCCCCGGCTGCCGGGCTGGTCAGCGCCCGCAGCACAGGCAGCCTGATCTCGGCTCCCTTTCGGCGCGAGGGGGGACAAATGCTGGTTGTGCTCTGCTGGCACCCAAGCGTCGACTACTTCGATACGGATAAGGCCAAGGTGCTTGACCGCATGACCGTCATGATGAGTCACGCCCTGCGCGGCATTCGCACGGATGACCGCCATGCACTTCTGGCCTCGGTTCTGGAGAATGCCGAAGTGCCCGTCATGTTGGTGGACCCAGCGGAACAGGGAAGCGCAGTTGTATATGTCAACCGCGCGTTCGAGGCCCTGTCTGGACGCACGCTCGCGGATGCAATGGGTATGCAATTCATCACGGATCGCTTTCGCCCCGGCGCGGATCTGGAGAGTATGGCGGCGGCTTTCTCCGCCGGACAACGCGGACGATATCGGGTCTGGAACTCACGAAAGAACGGGACACCCTTTCTGGACGAGATCAGCCTTACCCCCATTCGGGACACCTTCGGCAGCCTGCGTTACATGCTGGCGACCCATACTGATGTCACTGAACAGGCGCAAACGCTTGAAGTCGTGCACCAGCTTGAGCAGCGCATCGAATCCGCAATGGAGGCCGTGAGCAGCGCCATTCTCGCGACCGGAGCTGATGGCGAGGTGCTGTATGCAAACACGGCCATGCACCGGCTGCTGCACGAGCTCTATGGCACGGAGATGCGCCCGCATCAGGCCATCGCGACCTTTGTCAAACGGGTTGAAGACTGCGCCCAGAACCTGGAACTGACCTGCTCTGATGGCGCTGTTTTCCTTATCCGCAGCTTTGACAGCAGCGAGGGCGGACATGTTATCACCGGCACCGATGTCACAGAGATAAAACGGGCCGAGCGGGAGCTGAAACAACGCGCGGCCGCGATGGACAGCACCACCGAAGGCATCGCGATCGTCGAACGCAGCGCGCGTATCGCATATGCCAACCCGGCCTTTGCCCGCATTTTTGGAGCTAGTCCTCCCAGCAGTATTCTCGGCCGGAAATGGTGCGATGCATTTCTGGCCGAGGATGTGGCTCGGCTTTCGGTCGAGGTGCGCCCTAAAGTCGAAAGCCTGGGCTTTGCCCAGATCGAGATGCGCGCGCATGTCGATGGCAAGAAACTCACATTCGAGGTCTGCGTCACGCGGATCGACGACAAGATGCGCATTGTCGTGGTTCGCGACATCACCAGACGCATCGAATACGAAGACGCCCGCGCAAGCTTTGACAAGAAGCTGCATGACTTCGAGAAAAACGAAAGCATCGGACGGCTGGCCGCGGGTGTCGCACATGACTTCAACAACCTGCTGGCGGTGATCAACGGCCACTCGGCCCTGCTCAACGAACGCACCGCACCGGACAAGGTGCAGCTCTATTCCGAACGGATCAATGCCGCCTCCTCGCGCGCGGCCAAGATGATCAATCGCTTTCTCGACCTCGGCATGTCGGCCGACAATCAAAGCATGATCGATCTGCGTAATCTCATGAGCGAATCTCAGGACCTTTTGCGCAGCGCCTTGTCCGCGGAAACCCGTTTCACACTTGATCTGGATGACGCGGAGATGGAGATGCTGTGCTATCCATCCGACCTTCTGCGTGTGGCGCTCAATCTGGTGCAGAACGCGCAGGATGCACTTGGCGGGCGTCCCGGCCAGATCCACCAATGTCTGAAACGGTTTGCAGGTATCGACCTGATGGATCTGCCCCTCGCAATTGGCAGCATCGACCCGGAGCAGGCCTACGCGCGCTACACGGTTGAGGACTCTGGCTCGGGCATTCCCGCCGACGTGCTTGGACGTCTGTTTCACGAGCATTGCTCGACCAAGGGGCAACGTGGCAGCGGTATCGGCATGATGGCCATCGCCGAGATCATTCGCAGCCACGAAGGAGCCATACGCATCCTCAGCCAGGAGGGCCATGGCACACGTGTGGAAATCTTCCTTCCACTGTCCGACTATTCAGTCACGCGGATCAGTGACGAGGACATTGGCTCCGTGCGGCTGGATGGTCAGCTGATCCTGTTGGTAGATGACGACGCACAGGTTGCGGAATCCATTGCCGCCTTCCTGGAACGCCTTGGCGCCGAGGTCAGCATCTGCCTGCACCCGGATGAAGCTCTGGAAGCGATCAAGGAAGACCCGGGCCTTTGGTCGTTCCTCGTCACGGACTATAATATGCCCGGCCAAAACGGTGGTCAGCTTGCTCAGGCGGCGAAATCTGCAGATGGCGATCTACCCATCGTGATTGTCACTGCCCTGGCACGTAAACTCTCCGACCCGAACCTCTCTGAGGACGTGATCAGCGCCCTTCTGGGAAAGCCGGTCGACCTCAACACGCTCGCGCATTTGATCGCCCAACACGGGCGCGTGTTGCCTCCGCCACAGCCATAGGTCACCCCGCAGGCCATCCAGTCAAACAGGCGCGAACCTTATTTTAGGGAATCCATGCGAAGCTTGGCCGGTCGCGTAGATCAGAGCCCCCTCGAAGGAGTACGACTGTGTTGTTGAAGGCCTCTTCCGTTTCACTAAAGCTGAAACTCCCTGTGCTGATGGTTGTCCTCACAGTGGCCTTTGTCATTACCGTGTCATTTCTGATCTACACGATGGCAGAGCGCAGCATTCGCGAGAATGTGGCCTCCGCACAGGCCTCCAAGGCACAGGCGGGCGCACAGGCCCTCAGCTTCAGCATTGGCGCGGCACAACGTGACGTGGTCAACCTGGCTGCACAGCCCACCACATTCCGCGCAATAAACAATTTTGAGCGCGTCATCGGCATGATCGAAGACGATGATCAGATTGGCTACCTGAAGAAACACTTCGTGACGGAGAACCCCAATACCGAACAGCGCGCCGATCTGGTCGATCCTGGCGATGGCTCCTACTACAGTCAATCTCATGTCACGTATCATCCAACGTTTGTGCAAACATCCGAATTGAATGGATACTCGGACATCTATTTGATCAGCCCGACTGGGCTCGTCTTGTATTCAATTCACAAGCAAGGCGACTTCGCCGAGAACATCACTGGTCCTGTTCTCGCCGACACCCCACTATCGCGTGTGGCTCAAGCGGCTCTTGCGGCGGAGCCCGGCGCCGTTGTGGTCGAGGATTTCTCTCCCTATGCGCCCGCTGGCTCAAACACCGCGTTTCTGGCCTCCCCCGTCCTCAGCAAGCGTGGCGACACAGTTGGCGTGATTGCCGTACGCATCGGCACTGAACTTGTGCAGTCCGCGCTGACTGCGAATCTCGCCGACACTGCGCATGAGAACATCTTTCTTGTCAGTCCGGATGGGCTTGCCCGCAGTCCCAGCGTCGTGGAAGGCGCCTTCGAGATGCTGACGGAACTTCCGGACGCCCTTCACATCGCCGCCGCCCGCGACCAGGTGGCCGGTCAGTTCGAGGATGTTGTCACCGCGGCAGGACAGCGCGCAACCGCCGTGGTCATTCCTCTCAACCTTGCCGGGTTCAACTGGTCGCTGATAATGGAAACCGATTCCGACACCGCATTTGCGATGGTCTATCGCATCCGATGGATGGTGCTATCGCTCATTGGCGCCTCGTTTGTCGTATCGATCATTGTCTCTTGGGCAGCTGCCAACCGGGTCACGCGCCCAATCCACCACCTGAGGGACGTCACCAACGCACTGGCCAACAAGGATTATGACATCGACATTCCCGGCCGGACACGCGGGGATGAGTTCGGTGATCTTGCGCGCAGCCTCGACACCTTTCGGGACAAGCTGACCTCCGCAGATGAGGCCAGCAGCCGCGAGGAAGACTCAAGAAAGCAGACCAATCTCGTGGTCGATGAAATGAGCCATGCTCTCTCCGAGCTGCAGGAGGGCAACCTCGTTTGCGAGATCAACACTGCCTTCTCCCCCCATTACGAAGACCTGCGCAAGAACTACAATCGCAGCCTGGAGAACCTGCGGCAGTCGCTGCGCGAAGTGGTCGAAGCCGCCCACCATGTGGATCGGTTCTCTCAAGAACAGCGGGCCGCAGCAAATGACATGGCCGAACGGACTGAAAGTCAGGGCTCCACACTGGAAAAGACCGCCTCTGCCATGCAGGATCTCACACAGCGCCTGCGCGACACGGCGGAAAAGGCGACGGAAGTCGACAGCACCATGCGCGTTACCCGTCGTGAAGCCGAGCAGAGCAACGAAGTGGTGCGCTCAGCCGTGGCCGCGATGGATCAGATCCAGCAGGCCTCTGCCGAAATCTCCAAGTTCATCAACCTGATCGATGACATCGCCTTTCAGACCAATCTGCTGGCGCTGAACGCTGGCGTAGAGGCCGCCCGCGCCGGCGAAGCGGGCGCCGGCTTTGCGGTGGTGGCCTCCGAGGTGCGCAACCTTGCGCGGCGCGCCTCCGAAGCGGCTGGCGAGATCCAAGCGCTCACCTCAGCGAGTGAAGAGCACGTGGCCAATGGCGTGTCTATGGTAGACCGCGCAGGCGATGCCCTCACCAGCATCATTCAACAGGTAACCGCAGTCAGCGATCTCATTTCCGAGATTGCCGGGGGGGTTCAGCATCAATCGCAGGGCCTTGACGACATCAACGCGGCCATGCGCGAGTTGGATGCTGTTACCCAGCAGAACACGGCGATGGCAGAGGAGGCCTCCGCCTCCAGTCAACTCCTGCAGAGCGAAGCCAATACGCTGTCGCAGGTCACCTCCCGATTCCAAATTGACGCACCGATTGATGCGGATGCGCCCGCGCGTTGGGAAGACCTGCCTGATACCCAAGACGTGCAACACGGCTAGGGCTGAACGCGCGCACTCTCCCCGTACGGCAACCAGCCAGGCAGCCGCTTTGACTGCACGCGCTCATTCGGGCACTGGCAGCTTGCGCTTTGAACCGGAAAAGACGATCACCCTTCTCAAACACATCCTGTAAAGTTTGCGCCCGCAAAGAATTGGACGCACTATGGGTGAAGAACAGATCGTCGCTCGCTCCGCCCGTATCCGGGAGGGGCAGCAAGGAGGGCCTCCATGTCAGAATCGAAAATCCGGAACATGGAAGAGCTTGCCAGTGTGAGCGGCATCTCACGCCCCACCCTGTCCAAGTATTTCAACGCCCCTGACAGCGTCCGCGCCTCCACCCGCAAGAAGATCGAAGCGGCGCTGGAGACCTATGACTACCGTCCCAACATCTACGCCATGAACCAGAACCGGCGCCTGACGAAGAACATCGGCATCGTGGTTCCATTCCTCGCCGATCCGTTTTTTGCCGAGATCGCCCGCACCCTCGAGCAGCGCTGCATCGACGCGGGGTTCCGCCCTACCTTGTTCAGTTCGCACGGGCTGCCTGAGCTGGAAACCGACATACTCGACACGCTTCTGTCCATGCGTCCTGCAGGGGTGCTGTTGGCCCCCTTGGGCCGGGCCTCAGACAAGGAGGCCATTGAACGATTTTGCGAAGATGTACCAACCGTGCTCTTTGACAGCAATGTGGAGCAATTTGGCATTGCTTTTGTGGGCTCCGACAACTTTCAGTTCACCAAACTGATGACAGACTACCTCTGCCGGACCGGAGAGCCGCCCAGTTTCTTTGAAATGCGCACCCCCGCCAACCCGAATGCCCATCGACGTCGACAAAGCTACCTGGACGCAATGCAAAAGTTCGGCCACACGCCTCAGGTGATCTCGGTCGAGGGCGAAGGCTGGCAATTCGAGGAGATCGGGCGTTTGGGCGGGCATGAGGCGCTGTCGTCGGACGCGTTCAATTCCAACTCGATCCTCTGCAGCAATGACCGCCTCGCTATCGGACTGATGACGGCCTGTTACGAAAAAGGGGTGCAGGTCGGGCGCACTGAGGGATGCTCGATTCGGGTGGCCGGAATCGATGGGCACCCCTTCGGACGTTATACTTGTCCGCCGTTGACCACTGTGTCGCACGATTATGATGCCGTCTCCAAAACCGCGACAGACACCCTGTTCTCTGCGATCAACGGCGATGTATCACCTTGGAAAAGCACGAGATCCGAAGGCAAACTGATCATGCGCGACTCCGCCTGATCGCTCATAAATTTTACGCGCGTAAAATTTAGATTGACGCCGCGCAGTGAACTCCCCTAGCGTGATGGCAGCATCTACCAAGGGAGGAACGAGGATGTCTTTGAGGAGCGCACTTTGTGCGGCCACTGCGTTGTCGCTGGGAACAGCCGGCGCGGGCTTTGCAGAAACCATCACCATCGCAACCGTGAATAACGGCGACATGATCCGAATGCAGGGCTACTCGGACCACTTCACCGAAGAGACCGGTATCGAGGTCGAATGGGTGACACTGGAAGAGAACGTGCTGCGCCAGCGCGTGACCACCGACATCACCACCAAGGGTGGCCAGTTCGACATCATGACCATCGGCATGTACGAGACGCCGATCTGGGGCAACAACGGCTGGCTGGTGCCGCTGGATGACCTCTCCGAGGCCTATGACATCAACGACATACTGCCCGCGATGCGCAATGGCCTGTCTCATGACGGCACGCTGTATGCCGCGCCGTTCTATGGCGAAAGCTCGATGATCATGTACCGCACCGACCTGATGGAACAGGCCGGTCTGGACATGCCGGAGGCCCCCACATGGGAGTTCATCCGGGACGCGGCCGTCGCGATGACCGACCGCGAGAAGGAAATCAACGGCATCTGCCTGCGCGGCAAGGCTGGCTGGGGTGAAGGCGGCGCGTTCATCACCACGACCGCGAACTCCTTTGGCGCGCGCTGGTTCGACGAGAACTGGACGGCACAATTCGACCAGCCGGAATGGAAAGAAGCACTGAGCTTCTTTGTCGACCTGATGGAAGACGCAGGCCCTCCGGGCTATTCGACCAACGGGTTCAACGAAAACCTGTCGCTGTTCCAGCAGGGCAAATGCGGCATGTGGATCGACGCGACCGTGGCAGCATCCTTTGTCACCAACCCGGAGGAATCCACCGTAGCGGACAAGGTCGGATTCGCCCTGGCGCCGAACCACGACGGTGTCGAGAAGCGCGCCAACTGGCTCTGGGCCTGGGCGCTCGGCATTCCTGCCGGCACCAACAACGAGGCCGCTGCCAAGCAATTCATCGAATGGGCCACCTCCAAGGAATACATCGAACTGGTCGCGGCCAATGAAGGCTGGGCCAATGTGCCTCCGGGCGCCCGGACCTCTCTCTACGAGACGCCGGAATATCAGGACGTGCCCTTCGCCGACATGACCTTGAAATCCATCGAGGCGGCCGATCCGACCAATCCAACGGTCGACCCGGTCCCCTATGTTGGCATTCAGTTCGTGGCCATCCCGGAGTTCGCAGGCATTGCGACGCAGGTCAGCCAGGAATTCTCGGCAGTCTACGCCGGTCAACAGACCGTGGATGAGGCGCTTGAAAAAGCGCAGGCCTTCACATCCGAGGAAATGGAAGCCGCAGGCTACTGACGCCCCTCCTCCCCGGGGCCGGAGATCGCGCGCATTGCGGTCTTCGGCCTCTTTTTTCCAACATCGTATTCGTGACGGCGCTGCCCGTCCACTGATGAGGCCCTCCATGGCAACCCAGCACTCCCGCTCTGCCGCGCGCATCATGATGGCCCCGGCCGTCATCTTGCTCCTCGGTTGGATGCTCGTACCGCTGACGATGACCGTGATCTTTTCCTTCAAGAAGTACCTGCCCCTGCGCGGCGGCGATCTTGGGTGGGTCGGGTTCGACAATTACGTCCGCTTTGTATCTTCCTCCACATTCTGGCCCAGCGTACAGGCCACGCTTGTCATCGTCGGCGGTGTCCTGGCCATAACGGTGGTCTTTGGCGTGCTGCTGGCGCTGTTGCTGGACCAGCCGATGTGGGGTCAGGGTGTGGTCCGCATCCTGGTCATCGCGCCGTTCTTCGTGATGCCGACGGTGTCCGCATTGGTCTGGAAGAACATCTTCATGGACCCGGTGAACGGCCTGTTTGCCCATCTGTGGAAATTCTTTGGCGCCGAGCCGATCTCCTGGCTCTCCGAAGCCTCGATGCCGTCGATCATCCTGATCGTCAGCTGGCAATGGCTGCCGTTTGCCACATTGATCCTGCTGACCGCGATGCAATCCCTGGACAGCGAACAGCTGGAAGCCGCCGAAATGGATGGTGCAAGCCCCCTCGCCCGTTTCGGTTACATCGTGCTGCCGCATCTGGGCCGGGCGATCACCGTCGTGGTGCTGATCCAGACGATCTTTCTGCTGTCGATTTTCGCGGAGATCTTCGTGACCACCCAAGGCGCCTTTGGCACCCGGACGCTCACCTACCTGATCTTTCAGCGCGTTCTGGAAAGCCAGAACATCGGCCTCGGATCCGCCGGCGGTGTCTACGCCATCATCCTTGCCAATATCGTTGCCGCATTCCTGATGCGCATCGTCGGCAAGAACCTCGATACGTAAGGGAGGACCTGCGACATGGCACGCTCCGTGACCCCGCAACGCAAGGCGATCAACACCATCGCCGCCTGGGCCGTCGGTCTGGTGATCTTCTTTCCGATCCTCTGGACCATCCTGACCTCTTTCAAAACCGAGGCGCAGGCGATCAATGACCCGCCCTTGTTCCTGTTCTTCGACTGGACGCTGGAAAACTATGCCGTTGTGCAGGAACGCTCCAACTACATGCGGTTCCTGTGGAATTCGATCATCATCGCCGGCGGCTCCACCGTTCTTGGCATCATCATCGCGGTCCCGGCCGCCTGGTCGATGGCCTTCGTGCCCTCGAAACGGACCAAGGACATCCTGCTGTGGATGCTCTCGACCAAGATGCTTCCTGCCGTAGGCGTGCTCTATCCGATCTACCTGATCTTCATCCGGATGGGATTGCTGGACAGCCGCGCCGGACTGGTGATCGTGCTGATGCTGATCAACCTGCCGATCATCGTCTGGATGCTCTACACCTATTTCAAGGAAATCCCCGGCGAAATTCTGGAGGCCGCCCGCATGGATGGGGCCAGCCTGAAAGAGGAAATCCTCTATGTGCTGACGCCGATGGCCATTCCTGGCATCGCCTCCACCTTGCTCTTGAACATCATCCTCGCCTGGAACGAGGCCTTCTGGACCCTGAACCTGACCGCAGCCCAGGCGGCGCCGCTGACGGCATTCATCGCCAGCTACTCCAGCCCCGAGGGCCTGTTCTACGCAAAACTCAGCGCGGCCTCCACCATGGCCATCGCGCCGATCCTGATCCTCGGCTGGTTCAGCCAGAAACAACTTGTGCGCGGCCTCACCTTCGGCGCTGTGAAATAAGGACGACGACTTATGGGACGTATTACACTCGACAAGGTGACCAAAAGCTTTGGTGCAACAGAGGTCATCCCGCCGCTGGACCTGACCATCGAGGACGGCGAATTCACCGTCTTTGTCGGCCCCTCGGGCTGTGGCAAATCCACCCTCCTGCGACTGATCGCGGGGCTGGAGGACGTTTCCTCCGGCCAGATCCGCATCGACGGCAATGATGCCACCATGGTTCCGCCAGCCAAACGCGGGCTGGCGATGGTGTTCCAATCCTACGCGCTCTACCCGCATATGTCGGTGCGCAAGAACATCGCCTTCCCGATGCGGATGGCCAACATGCCGCAAGAGGAACAGGACCGCCGCATCGACGCCGCCGCCAAGGCGCTGAACCTCACCGACTATCTGGACCGCAAACCCGGGCAGCTCTCGGGCGGGCAGCGGCAGCGGGTCGCCATCGGCCGCGCCATCGTGCGCGAACCCTCGGCCTTCTTGTTTGACGAGCCGCTGTCGAACCTTGATGCGGCACTGCGCGTCGGCATGCGGATGGAGATCTCCGAACTGCACAAGAAGCTTGCAACCACAATGGTTTACGTGACCCACGACCAGGTCGAGGCGATGACCATGGCCGACAAGATCGTGGTGCTGCGTGCGGGCCATATCGAGCAGGTCGGCAGCCCGCTCGACCTCTATCGCGCGCCGCGCAATCTGTTTGTCGCGGGCTTCATCGGCTCGCCCAAGATGAACTTCATCGAGGGCGAAGAGGCCGCGAAGTATGACTGTCACACCATCGGCGTGCGCCCGGAGCATATTACAATCAGCGGCAGCGAGGGAGCCTGGTCCGGTGTGGTCGGTGTCTCTGAGCATCTGGGCTCCGACACCTTCTTCCACATCCACGAAACCGGCCTTGCGGAGACCATCACCGTGCGCGCTGACGGCGAAGTGGGTTTCAAGCATGGCGACCGGGTGTATCTGACCCCGCGCACCGACATGCTGCACCGATTTGACACCAAGGGCCTGAGGATCGACGCATGAGACTGAGCGGAAAAACAGCGCTGATCACCGGCGCCGCGCGTGGCATCGGACGCAGCTTTGCCGAGGCTTACGTGCGTGAAGGCGCGCGCGTGGCCATTGCCGACATCGACACCGAGCGCGCCCGCCAGACCGCGGCGGAAATCGGCGACGGCGCCGTCGCGGTGGAGATGGACGTGACCCGGCAGGAGAGCATCGACAGCGCGGTGACCCAGACGGTGGAGGCGCTGGGGCGCATCGACATTCTGGTGAACAACGCCGCGATCTTCACCGCCGCGCCGATCATCGAAATCAACCGCGCGGACTACAATCGCGCCTTCGAGATCAATGTGGCGGGCACTCTCTTCACCCTGCAGGCGGTGGCCAAGCACATGGTCGAACGCGGCGGCGGTGGCAAGATCATCAACATGGCCAGCCAGGCCGGACGGCGCGGCGAAGCGCTTGTCGGGGTCTACTGCGCCTCCAAGGCGGCCATCATCAGCCTGACGCAATCCGCCGGGCTGAACCTGATCGCCCATGGCATCAACGTCAACGCCATCGCCCCCGGCGTGGTGGACGGCGAACATTGGGACGGGGTGGATGCCTTCTTTGCCAAATACGAGAACAAGGCCCCCGGCCAGAAGAAACGCGAGGTCGGCGAGGCGGTGCCTTATGGCCGCATGGGCACGGCGGCGGATCTGACCGGCATGGCCATCTTCCTCGCCAGCGCAGAGGCCGACTACGTGGTCGCCCAGACCTACAATGTCGACGGCGGAAACTGGATGAGCTGATGACTGCGCTGCCCCTCTCGAACGCGACCCTTGGCCAGCTGCCCGAGGAGATCGCCAGCCCGACCTATGACCGCTCCGCGCTGAGCCCCGGCATTGTCCACATCGGACTTGGCAATTTCCACCGCGCCCATCAATCCTGGTATCTGCACCGTCTGATGCAACAGGGACTGGCGCAGGACTGGGCGATCGTCGGCGCCGGCGTGCGCCCTTATGATGCCGCCATGCGCGACCGTCTGCTGGCGCAGGATTGCCTGACCACGCTGATCGAACTGTCGCCAGACAGCGCCCGCGCCGAGGTTGTCGGCGCGATGGTCGACTACCTGCCGATAGAGGCTGACAATGGCGCGCTGATCGCCGCGCTGAGCCGACCCGAGATCCGGATTGTCGCCCTGACCGTGACCGAAGGCGGCTATTATCAGGATGCGGTCAGCGGTGGCTTTGCCGCCGATCACCCCGACATGCAGCACGACATCCTGCACCCGGCCAGCCCCCGCACCGCTTTTGGCGCGATCGCCGCAGCCCTTGCGCATCGTCGCGCGGCCGGGCATGGGCCGATCACTGTGCAAAGCTGCGACAACCTGCAGGGCAATGGCACGATCACCCGGCAGACCGTGCTGGGTCTGGCCCGGGCCACTGACGCCGATCTGGCGGATTGGATCGGCGCGCAGTGCAGCTTTCCCAACTCGATGGTGGATTGCATCGTGCCCGCCACCGGCCCGGCAGAGATCGCCCGCGCCGCAAGTCTCGGCATCGCCGACAGCGCGCCGGTCACCCATGAGCCCTATCGCCAATGGGTGACTGAGGATGACTTCTGCGCCGGTCGCCCCGATTGGGACAAGGTTGGCGCAATCTTCACCGATGCGGTGCATGAGTATGAGACCATGAAAATCCGCATCCTGAATGCGGGCCATCAGGTCATCGCCAACGCCGGGGAGCTGTTGTCCTGCGTCACCATTGCCGACTGCATGCAAGACGCCGATATCTCCGCCCTGTTCCACAAGGTGCAGACCGAGGAGATCGCCCCCTATGTGAAGGCGGTGCCGGGGATCGCACCTGCGCAGTATGTCTCCTTGATCGCTGAACGCTTCTCCAACCCGGCGATCCGCGACACCACCCGCCGCGTCGCCTTTGACGGCTCTTCGCGTCACACCGGGTTCATCCTGCCGATCCTGCGAGAAGCGCTGTCGGCGGGCGGGTCCGTTGATGGCCTTGCACTGGTAGAGGCGCTGTGGGCGCGTATGTGCGCTGGCACGCGCGAGGACGGCAGCGCCATCGAAGCCAATGATCCACGTTGGGACGAATTGGCCGTTATCGCACGCGCTGCACGAGACGATCCGCGCAGCTGGCTCGTACATACCGGGCTTTATGGTAGCGTTTCGACAGAGCCGCGATTTGTTGAGCGGTTCGACGTTTGGTTGCGCATGATCTGGACCCAAGGCGTCCGCGCCGCCTTGCAGAGCTATGGTCGCCCGTAGCGCCAAGCGCCGCAGGTGATTGTTCGCACTGGTTTTGTTAGCGATGTATTTTTCGCACTGGCGGGTAGACGAGATGTCCCGCTGGTGCGCATGGGGCTGCGCGCCGGTATCGCTCAAATCGCGCGCCCCCGCACAGGTTCACAAAACCCTCGCGGTATCGACCGTCTATTCCAGCGCCATCGGAGCGGTATCGCCGCTTTCCTCCAGATGCCAGATGGCGCTCCATTTTCCGTCTGTTCGGCACAATTCCAAATAGTTCCGCTCAGCGACATAGCGGTGTTTTTGTCCCGGCAGTGGATGGATGCGGATCGGGTGCCCGGGCACCGGCGCATCGCCCAGCCCCGCAAGCGCCCCCAGACTGCGTGCGTAGCTTTGCGGCGGGGCGCGATGCGCAATGCCGGAGGCTACCAGCTGGTTTATGCGCGTCTCACCGGTGCCCATTTCGGCACGTGTGGCCAGATGGATTTCCCCGGACAGCACCGTGACCGGGGCGGTTTTACGCCACTTCAGAACCTGTTTCAGCATCCGGGCCCATTCGGCCCGGTGGGCACGGCTCTGCCACTGATCGCGCAAGTCATCTTCGTATTTCTGCATGGTCGGGATCACCAGCATGAACCGCTCCACCAGTGACAACCGTGGCCCAAGGAGCGGCGTGCTGGAGATCAGGAAAGTATGCGTCTCGCCCGGCTGCACCGCCTCTGTCGCAGACCAGCCATAGGCGCCCATGACCTGCCGCCGTCCCCGCTCCGCCCGCAGATCCGGTGCGAAGAACTGCACCCCGGGCAAGGCCCGCTGCCAGGACAAAGATGTGCCGGTCTTGTCGAGGAAGAGGTCGGGAATATCCGCCTCAACTGCCGCATGCTGGAACAGCAAATACATCTCGCGCGCGACGCGGAACAGACATTGCCCCACCTCCGAATGGGTCTTGCGACGATAGAGCGAGCCCCAGCCATCGCAGATATCGTGGTCGTCCCAGATCGCCAGCGTCGGCACGCGGGCCATGATCCATGCCGGCGCGTCCCCGAACAAGGCCTGCACGTAACGCTCGGCGAACCGCTGGCGCAGGTGGTCTGCCAGATCCTCCAGCTCTTCTGCAGTGCTGGGGCGGTGCACCTTGTCAGGCCAGTCCTCGCTCAGTGGATGCCCCTGCGTGGCTTCATCGGCGTAGATCTGGTCTCCGCCTTGCAACAGCAATGCAAAGGGCGCGCGACGGTGCTCGTTGCACATATGCGCCCACATCTTGTTGCGCTCTTCCTGATCGCGATCCAGATCACCTTCTTCCTCGCCATTGCAGGAGGCAAAAGCGATCCGAATGTCGCCGGTCAGTTCTGTCTGCACCTCATAGGTCTCATCGCCCAGTCGGTAACCGCCTGCTGATTGCGACAGGTGAAAATCAAAGCGCCAGATCGCATTGCGGCCAACCTCGCGCAGCAGTTTCGGCTCATATGTGTCATCACCCGCGTAGAGCAGGTCTGGGGTCTCACCGATGGGCAAGAGAACCATGGCCGCCAGCTTCAACCGGTCCTCCTCAAGCCCGCGATAGTAGAGAATGGGCCCAAGCCGCGCCGCGCTAAATTCTGAAGTCATATGCCCCTCATACTGCAATCATGCGCCCATCAGGCTCGGTCAGACATAGGCAGTTCATCAGGCTGATATAACCCACGGAGGTTCGACAGGTCGTAAATCTATCGTTTATCCCCAGTGGTTTCATCTACCGGATCCGTATCGCTCCAATAGGAACGTCCCCACATGCCACGACAGAGCGCATCTGCGCGTTCTGGTCGAGATCTCAACTCTGCTATGCCGGTTTTGTTCACGGCTTTCCTGCGTCATCCGCTGTGTTCGAACAGACGCACAGCATCGTCGCATTCGCAGGTGTCAGACCACATCGACCCGAAGCGGTGGAAATGGCGCGCATGTCAGCTCCATCACATCACCGCGCGCAACCGGGCCGACACCAGACGGCGTGCCGGTCAGGATCACATCACCGGCGGCCAGCGTGTAATAGCGGGACAAATGCGCGATCATCTCCGGAACCTTCCAGATCATCTGGTTGAGATCCCCCTGCTGGCGCGTCTCGCCATTCACCGTCAGGGTCAGCGCCCCTGCATCGGGATGGCCGACCTCGGCCACAGGGCACAGGGGCCCCACAGGCGCGGCGGCTTCAAAGGACTTGCCGATCTCCCACGGGCGCCCGGCCTTCTTGGCCACGCCCTGCAGGTCCCGGCGGGTCATGTCCAGCGCCAGACCATAGCCCCAGACATGCGCCAGCGCATCTGCCTCGGCGATATCGCTGCCACCCGTCCCGAGTGCCACCAATAGCTCTGCCTCGTGGTGCACATCGCTGCTCATCACGGGATAGGGAAAGCGGCCGGAGGCATCGAGGCTATCCGGTGTCTTCTGGAAGAAGAACGGCGGCTCGCGATCCGGGTCATGGCCCATTTCCACCGCATGCGCCGCGTAGTTGCGACCAATGCAATAGACCCGCCGCACCGGAAACAGGGCCGCACTGCCCTGCACCGGAAGGCTGGCCTGTGGCGGCGGGGCAATGACATAATCATTCATGGCGCGATCCTCTCACTTGTTGTTGTTCAAGGTGATAGCCGCTCTGTCACCCCGCGCCAAGCTCAGCCGGAAAGATGCCTCAAGCCAAGTTGAGCCCGGCGGTCACGTGGGCTGCCGCCGAACTGCGCGCGGTAGGATTTTGCAAAATGCGCCTGGCTGACAAACCCCGTCGCCAGCGCCACCTCGCCAACCGGCAGTCGGGTCTGGCGCAGCAGCTCGTCGGCCTTCTCCAGCCGTCGGATCATGTAGTGCCGCATCAGGGGCTGGCCGATGTCGGCCCCAAACTGCCGCTGCAGGCTGCGCGGGCTGAGACCGGTGAGCTGCGCCAGCTGCTCCATCGACAGGGGATCGGCCAGATGGGCCTCCATCAGCGCCAATGCCGACGCCACCGCACGGTGCAACTCGTCCGGTGCAGCCCCGTCCGAGCGCTGCGGCGCATCTGCGTCGCGAATGCCGGTGTGGATGTACCAATCGCTCACCTGCGTTGCCAACTGCGCCCCATGGTCCGAGCGGATCAGCGCATGCATCAGGTCCAGCGGCGCCACCCCACCGGCGCAGGTGTAGCGGTCCCGGTCGATCACAAAGAGCCGCCGCTCCATCAGGAAGTCGTCTGACCGCGCACGCAGGGCGTCAAAATGCTCCCAATGCACGGTGAAGCGGCGGTTCTGCATCACTCCCGCCTGCGCCAAAACCGCTGCCCCGCCGGAGATCCCGCCCAGTGGCACCCCTTCGGCGCTTAGACGCCTGAGCCAGCCCAGCACCCCCCGGTCCTCAAACGCAAAGGGATTGCCCCCCGCGATCACGAAGACCAGATCCGGCACCGGTCCGACTGCGATCGGGTCGGTTTCGAAAATGGCCCCGCAGGAGGCCCGCACCGGCCCACCGTCGCGCGACAGGAAGCGCAGATCATAGAGAGCCGCGCCGCTGAGCAGGTTTGCTGCGCGCAAGGGCTCCACCGCCGAGGCTGCCGACATCAGGGCGAAACCTTCGACCAAAAAGAACCCGTAGCGCCGTGTCTCTGTCTGCGTTTCTGCCTGCATCACAACCCGCCGTCCAAAATGGGACAAAATTAGTCCACATCAGAAAAGTCAAGCCTGCCGCCGCTGCTACACTCTCGCGAAACGACCTGGAGAAAGACATGCGTTATTCCGCGCTTCGCATCGCCTGGGAGGCCCTGACCGGCCACAAGGGCTGGACCCAAGCCTGGCGCGACCCGGATCCGCAGCCCGCCTATGACTACGTGATCATCGGTGGCGGCGGCCATGGGCTTGCGACCGCCCACTACCTGGCGAAAGTCTACGGCAAGGCCCGTATCGCGGTGCTGGAAAAGGGCTGGATCGGCGGCGGCAACGTGGGGCGCAACACCACCATCGTGCGTTCGAAC
This sequence comes from Tritonibacter sp. SIMBA_163, assembly GCF_046535935.1. Lineage (NCBI taxonomy): Bacteria > Pseudomonadati > Pseudomonadota > Alphaproteobacteria > Rhodobacterales > Paracoccaceae > Tritonibacter > Tritonibacter sp. SIMBA_163. Next base: position 113,620 of record NZ_JAWJBP010000005.1, on the reverse strand, counting down.
TACCTGCTGCCGGGCAATGAGCCGTTCTACGAGTTTTCGCTGAAACTCTGGGAGGGGCTGGAGCAGGACCTGAACTACAACGCCATGGTCAGCCAGCGCGGCATCATGAACCTGATCCACAGTGACGCCCAGCGCGATGCCTTTCGCCGCCGTGGCAATGCGATGATCCTGCAAGGCTCCGATGCCGAACTGCTGACCACCGACCAGGTCCGCAAGGAAGCGCCCTTCCTCAACTTTGACAACCCGCGCTTCCCGATCAAGGGCGCGCTGGTGCATCGGCGCGGCGGCACCGTGCGTCATGATGCAGTGGCCTGGGGCTATGCCCGCTCCGCCGACCAGCATGGCGTCGACATCATCCAGAACTGCGAGGTCACCGGATTTCGCATCGAAGAGGGCCGGATCAAGGGGGTCGAAACCTCGCGCGGCTATATCGGCGCGGGCAAGGTCGGCGTCGCAGTGGCGGGTAATTCGTCACGCGTGATGGCCAAGGCCGGTATGCGCCTGCCGATCGAGAGCCACGTGCTGCAGGCCTTTGTCTCCGAAGGGCTGAAACCAGTGCTGCCCGGCGTCATCACCTTTGGCGCCGGACATTTTTACGTCAGTCAGTCTGACAAGGGCGGTCTGGTCTTTGGCGGCGATATCGACGGCTACAACTCCTACGCCCAGCGCGGCAACCTGCCCGTGGTCGAGGACGTCGCCGAGGGCGGCATGGCGCTAATGCCGATGCTGGGCCGCGCGCGCCTCTTGCGCATGTGGGGCGGTATCATGGACATGTCGATGGACGGCTCCCCCTTCATCGACCGCACCCATATCGACGGGCTCTTTTTCAACGGCGGCTGGTGCTACGGGGGGTTCAAGGCGACGCCCGCATCCGGCTTTGCCTTTGCCCATCTTCTCGCCACCGATCAGCCGCATGAGACCGCGCAAGCCTATCGGCTCGACCGTTTCCTGAACGGTCACATGATCGATGAAAAGGGTGTCGGCGCACAGCCGAACCTGCACTGACCCTTCCCGCGACACCGACACAACGGACCCGCCCTCATGATCATTCCCCATCCGCTCCTCGGTCCCCGCGACGCGCAGGAGTTCACCTATCTCGGCGATGCCAGCCTGCTGGACCGCCCCGACCCCGGGACCGCAACGGCGGCAGAGGACTTCCACGCCTATGCCTATCTGCGCGACAACCCGGCAGGTCAGCACCAGGAACTGTGGTTCCACGAACAAGGTGACCGCTCCTGGCTGGTCGTCACCCGCGACACCAACACACATGAGATCCTGAACGCCGAACTGGCCCGCGACGTGGTGCTTGCCCGCCGGGCCGCCGCAGACAAGGGAGCCGACGCATGAGCCAGCAAAACCGCCTTTCCGGAGGTCAGATCGACCGCAGCCGGACGCTGGATTTCACCTTTGACGGCAAGAGCTACAAAGGCCACCCCGGCGACACGCTGGCCTCTGCGCTGCTGGCCAATGGCGTGCGCCTGATGGGCCGCAGTTTCAAGTATCACCGCCCGCGCGGGGTGATCTCTGCCGGTTCCGAAGAACCCAACGCACTTGTTGAGCTGCGCAGCGGCGCGCGGCAGGAACCCAACACCCGCGCCACCGTGGCGGAGCTCTACGACGGCCTCAGCGCGCAGAGCCAGAACCGCTGGCCCTCGCTAACCTTTGATGCGCTCGGGGTGAACGATCTGTTCTCCAATTTCCTGACCGCGGGATTCTATTACAAGACCTTCATGTGGCCGCGCGCCTTCTGGGAAAAGGTCTACGAGCCCATCATCCGCCACGCCGCAGGCCTCGGCTCGCTGTCGATGCAGGCCGATCCGGATACCTATGACAAAGGATTCCGGCACTGCGACCTCCTGGTGATCGGTGCCGGCCCCGCAGGCCTCGCCGCCGCCCTGACGGCTGCGCGCAGCGGCGCGCAGGTGATCCTCGCCGATGAGGATTTCACCTTGGGTGGCCGCCTAAACGCCGAGGTCGAGGAGATCGACGGTCAGTCCGGCGCAGATTGGGCGGCGCAGGCCGTTGCAGAGCTACAGAGCCTCGCAAACGTGCGCCTGATGCGCCGCACCACCGTGCTGGCTGCCTTTGATCACGGGGTTTACGGCGCGCTTGAACGCAATGCCGATCACCTTGCCGCACCCACCGGCGAGATACCACGCCAGACGCTGTGGCGGATCTACGCCCGTCAGAGCGTCCTCTGTGCGGGCGCCACCGAGCGCCAGATCGCCTTTCAGAACAACGACCGCCCCGGCGTTATGATGGCGGGAGCCCTGCGCACCTATGCCAACCGCTGGGCGGTGGCGGCGGGGCAGCGCGTTGCGGTCTTCACCAACAATGACAACGGTCACCGCACGGCACGCGATCTCGCCGCGCTGGGAGTGGATGTTGTCGGCGTGGTCGACAGCCGACCCAGCGCCCCCGCCCTTGGCGACTACCCTCTCTTCACGGGCGCACAGGTCATCAACACCACCGGCAAACTGGGCCTCACCGGCGTCACCCTGCGGCGCGCCGATGGTGGCACCGAACATCTGAGCTGCGCCGCGCTCGGTGTCTCCGGCGGCTGGAACCCCCATGTCTCGCTCACCTGTCACCAGCGCGGCCGCCCGGTCTGGGACGATCATATCGCCAGCTTTGTCCCCGGCGAGAGCCTGCCGCAGGGCATGCATGTTGCCGGTGCGGCCGCGGGCAGGTTCTCCACCGCCGCCGCGCTCAAATCCGGCATCGACAGCGCCGTGGCCGCCCTCGACGCGCTTGGCCTCAGCGCAACGCCGCTGCCCTGCCCCAAAGCAGAGGATGGCGCCTATGACCTCGCGCCGCTGTGGTATGTCGCCGACGGCAAGGGGCGCAAATGGCTCGACCTGCAGAATGACGTCACCGTCAAGGACGTGAAGCTCGCCCATCAGGAGGGGTTTCGCTCCGTCGAACACCTCAAGCGCTACACCACCCTTGGCATGGCCACCGATCAGGGCAAGACCTCCAACCTCGGCGGGCTTGCGGTGATGGCGGAGATGACCGGTCAGAGCATCCCCGAGACCGGCACCACCATCTTCCGCCCCCCCTATACCTCCGTCGCCATGGGTGCGCTGGCCGGGCGTTCGGCGGGCAAGGACTTCAAACCCACCCGCCGCACGCCTTCGCATGCTTGGGCCGAGGAACAGGGCGCGGTCTTTGTCGAGGCCGGTCTGTGGCTCCGGGCGCAGTATTTCCCGCGCACCGGCGAGAGCCACTGGCGCCAGACCGTCGATCGCGAAGTCCTTGCTGTGCGCAGCTCCGTCGGTGTTTGCGACGTCACCACGCTGGGCAAGGTCGACGTGCAGGGCAAGGACGCTGCAGCGTTCCTCAACCTGATCTACGCCAACGGATTTGCGAAACTGCCGGTGGGCAAATGCCGCTATGGCCTGATGCTGCGCGAGGATGGCATTGCCAAGGACGATGGCACCGCCGCGCGGCTGGCCGAGGATCACTTCGTGGTCACCACCACCACCGCCAATGCCGGGCCGGTCTATCGCCACATGGAATTCGTGCGCCAGTGCCTGTGCCCGGAAATGGACGTGCAGCTGATCTCCACCACCGACGCTTGGGCGCAATACGCGGTGGCAGGGCCAAACGCCCGCAAACTGCTGCAGAAACTCGTCGACCCGGAGCATGACATCTCCAACGCCGCCTTTCCCTTCATGGGCTGCGGCGAGATCACCATCTGCGGTGGGCTGCGCGCGCGGCTGTTCCGGATCTCCTTCTCCGGTGAGCTGGCCTATGAGATCGCGGTGCCCACACGCTATGGCGACGCGCTGATGCGCGAACTGATGACACAGGGCGCAGAGTTCGACGTCACACCCTATGGCACCGAGGCGCTTGGGGTCTTGCGGATCGAGAAGGGCCACGCCACCGCCAATGAACTCAACGGCCAGACCTCGGCCGATCACCTTGGCATGGGCCGCATGGTCTCCACGAAGAAGGACTCAATCGGCGCTGTGCTGTCGCGGCGCGAGGGGTTGAATGCCCCGGACGGGCTGCGGTTGGTGGGGTTCGAAGCGCTCGACGGCAACGATCTGCCCGCTGGCAGCCATCTCTATGCCAAGACCGCCACCCCTACCGGCGCCAGCGAGGGCTGGCTGTCATCCGCCGCCTACTCGCCGCATCTAGGCAAATCCATCGCGCTTGGCTTTCTTGCCCGTGGGCAGGACCGGCTGGGCGAGACCGTCACCGTCGCCAACCCGCTGCAAGGCCAGTCTTTCATCGCCCGTGTGGTCAGCCCCCATTTCATCGATCCCGAAGGAGAGCGTCTGCGTGCCTGATCCCAGCCCCAAACCACGCCTGTCCGCCCGCACCGCGTTCGGCGCCACCACAGCCCGCCTCGACAGCCTCGGCCCCTGGACGCTGACAGAGCGCCCGGACCGCGCCCTGGCCTCCGTTGCCGCGCGCGCCGCAGACCCGCAACAGGTCGCCGACAGGCTCGCATCGCGCGTCGGCGGCGCCGTCGCACTCGGGCAGCTGGCGCAGGGCGAAGACCACGACATCTTTGGCACTGCACAAAACCAGTGGTTCGTGATGGCGGACCACACACAGCAGGAAGACCTCGCCCGACAGCTCAAGACGGAGCTGGGAGACATGGCCTCCGTGACGGAGCAGAACGACGGCTGGGTTGTCTTCAACCTGAGCGGGCCCCGCGTCTGCCGGGTGCTGGAGCGGCTGGTGATGGCGGACCTTGCGCAGATGCCGGACGGCAGCGCCCAGCGCCTGCTTCTGGAGCATATGAATGTTGTCCTGTTGTGTCGGCAGCACGACCAGTCCTACGACATTCTTGTCGCCCGCTCCTTTGCACTGTCGCTGCATCACGCCGTGACCACCGCAATGAGGAGCGCGGCGGCGCTTGCCACGCCCAGCTGAACGGCGCATTGCACCGACGGATCCCCAAGAGCACTCTTCCCCGGGGACACCTGGGCCCTGCGCCCCAGAGCTACCTTCTGCCGGCGCGGGGCCTTTCTTCGAACAAACCCGCGCGCTGTTCAGCATGCAACGCAAACACTCTTTTCAGGCCTGAAATTCGGATCTGATGAAGATATGCGCCACCATGCCCCTGTGGTCACCCGAAGATACCCGCGACCTTGAGAGTATTGCTGCGGGTCGCCTTGTTCAGGTCCCTTCGTCGAACAGAGAGAGCAAAAAATTCGCACAAAAAACACGCAACCTAACCTGATATGCCCCATTCAGCGTAAAACACATGGTCGGGACGTTTGCCTCAGGTTGCTGACGACCTAGGATCAAGAAATGGCACAGTCTTTCAACGAGGCACACCATGATCCAGTTACTCGTGTTCAGCGATCTCGACGGCACTTTGCTGGACCATGACACTTATGATTATACACCCGCGCTTCCGGCCATCGCGGACATAAAGGCACGCGGCGGGCTTCTAATCCTCGCCAGCTCAAAAACTGCCGCAGAAATGCTGCCGTTGCATCAGGCGCTTGGTCTGGAGGACACGCCGATGATCGTAGAGAACGGGGCAGCCTGCCTATCGCCTGCGTACATCGGCTCAAAGGATGCAGACTACCGCGCCATCCGTGAGGTTTTGCGAAGCTTGGGCGCGCCCTTTCGCGGTTTTGGCGACATGAGCGTATCAGAGGTGAGCGCCGAGACGGGGCTGAGCATGGTCGATGCTGCCCGCGCCAAGACCCGCCAGTTTAGCGAACCCGGAGTGTGGCAGGGCGACGCCCATCAAAGCGCAGGCTTCCTTGCCGCTCTCGCGCGTCAAGGCATCACTGCGCGTCGGGGCGGGCGCTTCCTGACACTCTCGTTCGGCGCGACCAAGGCAGACCAGATGCAGCAGTTGTGCCGGTCCTATGCACCCAGTTATTCCGTCGCGCTTGGCGATGCCCCCAATGACATTGAAATGATCGCCACCGCTGACCGCGGCGTGGTGGTGCGCAATGACCACAGCCCGGATCTACCCGGTCTGGCCAATTACCCTCACATCCTGCGCACCACGCTTGCCGGGCCCACCGGTTGGAACGACGCGATGTTGCAGATACTCGACGAATTGAACTTCACTCAAAAAGGAGCCGCCGCGCATGGCTGATTTCCACCAAAACGGCAATATCGCCCAATTTCACGATCTACGTTGCCGCCCGGTGGAAGAACTAGAATACGAGCTTTCGACTTTTGCCCAGACTCGCAAGATCTCACTCATCCTGCCCTGTCTCTATTCCGAACTCGAAGGGCCAGCCCTGCGCCATATCCTCGATGAGCTGGCGAAAGTCCCCTACCTGCATCACATCGTCATCGGCCTTGATCGCGCCACCGAGGAGGAATATCGCCACGCGCGTCAGTATTTCGCCTCCCTGCCCCAGAGCCACCGGGTAATCTGGAACGACAGCCCGCGGATGCGGGCATTGGGGGACCGGCTGGCGGAACAGGGCCTCGCGCCGCCGGAACCCGGCAAGGGCAAGAACGTCTGGTCCTGCATCGGCTATCTGCTGGCCCAGGCCGAAAGCTCGGTTGTGGCGATCCATGATTGCGACATCACCACCTATTCCAAGGACATGCTGGCCCGGCTGGTCTACCCGGTGGCGCATCCGGCGTTTTCCTATCAGCTGTCAAAGGGGTTCTATGCCCGCGTCGGCAATGGCAAGCTCAATGGCCGGGTCTCCCGCTTGCTGGTCTCGCCGCTGCTGATCGCCCTGAAACGCACCATCGGAGATCGCGATTACATCGACTACCTGCGCAGCTTTCGCTATCCGCTGTCGGGCGAAATGGCCCTGCGCATGCCTTTGCTCCCGGACCTGCGCATCCCCTCGGACTGGGGGCTGGAGATCGGCGTGCTGTCGGAGGCTTGGCGCAACCTCGGGCGAAAGGCGGTCTGCCAGGTGGAGATCGCCAACAATTACGACCACAAGCATCAGAGCCTCAGCCCCGAGGACGCCAGCGCCGGTCTCAACCGCATGTCCACCGACATCTGCAAGGCGATCTTCCGCAAGCTGGCCGCCGATGGCACCGTATTCACGCCAAATGTCTTCCGCACCCTGAAAGCGACCTATTATCGCTCCGCGCTGGATCTGCTGGAAGCCTATTCCCATGACGCCATCATGAACGGGCTGGAGATGGACCGCCACGGCGAGGAGAAGATGATCGAGATGTTCGCCAACAATATCATGACAGCGGGGCAGGTCTTTCTCGAGAACCCGCATGAAACACCCTTCATCCCCAACTGGAACCGCATCCACTCGGCCAATCCGAGCTTTCTGGGCGATCTGAAGGCAGCAGCCCTGGCCGATGACGCGGATTACGCCCCGGTATAATCCGGGGTGATGCGGGGCGTAGCGCGCTTAGATGCCAAAGGCCGGGTGATAGGCGACGACGCCCTCCGGCACGTCACCCTGCAAGGCAAGCGCCATAAAATAGCTCGCGGGCAAACCGGGCAACACCAAGCCCCTGTGGCAGGCAAAGCCGAAGCGCGCGTAAAATGCAGGCTCGCCCAACAGCACGATCCCCCGGTCGCCGCGTCCCGTAAGCCGCGCCATCCCCTCATGAATGAGCGCGGAGCCGATCCCCTGTCCCTGTCTTGTCGGCAGAATTGATATCGGACCCAGCCCCAGCCAGCCCAGATCGCGCCCATCAATGGTAACCGGCGAGAAGGCCACATGGCCCACGACCGCGCCCGCCTCCTCCGCCACGAGCGAGAGGGTCAATGCGCCTGCGGCCCGCAATCCCGCAACAATGCCCGGCTCGCTGCCGTCACTATGGGGATGTCCGGCAAACGCCGCCTCCGTCACCACATGAATTGCATCCGCATCCTTGGCCTGTTCGTCTCGAATGATCAAACCGATCCTCCTTTCATGTTTTCCAACTCAAAATAATCCTGGGGGGGGGGCGCGAGAGGTTCCCCCTCGCACCCGCCCTCTTGGTCATCGATTGTCGGCCTGTGAACGCACTGATCGGCGCCCCTTTTCGGAAATCTGATAAGGGCTGGACATCCGGCTTTCGACCAGCCGTTTGCGCTTCAGCCGCCGAAAGATCTCCAGCGTGCAGTTGCTGAGGATCAACCCGTCACGGGTCACGCAGGTCACCTCGGTGACCCGTCCGTTTGGCGCGCGCTCATAGAGAATACGCCCGCCCTGCGCCAGCGCGTGCAGCACGCGCTGTTCGTGTTTCGAGATGTTCATTGAAGTCTGCCTGTGATTGAACCACGTCAAAACCGCCACGCGCGCGCAGAGGCGTCGCGCGTTCCGCGGGTGCGACAGGTTCCGGGAATACCGAAACCGTCAGCAGGTGGTTGCAATCTCCAACATCAACAATTCCCTTGTCTGGAGGGGCATTTCCCCGTGCTTAGCAGCCCCATCGCAGGCGGGCAATCTTCTCAAGCCCGATTGCTAATCCAGCGGCATTGATAGGGCGCAAGTGTGATTTCCGCGTCCCAGGTCACGCCCTCGCCCGACAGGAGATCCTGCCAGTCCTCCCCTTCGATCAGGTTCAGCGCCCCCGGCGGCAGGATCACCCCATCGGCGCTGACGTTGTGCAGGGCAAAGATCGATTGCGCCCGGTCCAGCGATTGCCGCCAGAGGGCAAACACCCGGTCATCCAACTGCAGGGTGAACTGCGTCGCATTGGGATGAAACGCCGGTTGTTGCGCCCGCAGGCGTAGCCGTTCCGACAATGCCGAGAGCACCTGTGACTGCTCCGTCTGCGCGTCCTGGAGCCGCTCACACAACGCCGGATAATCCCAGCGGTGCCGGTTTATCGCCCGGTTCATCCCCCGCCGCGCCACTGCGTCATGGTCATTTGGTGTCGCCAGAAGCGCATGAATGTAGAAGGCCGGAATGCCCTCAAGGCTCATCGGAATGGTCTGGGAACAGATAAAGCGGTCAACTTTCATATCATCCGCCCCCTGCAGGGTGCGCGACATGGCATCGAAATAGGTGCAATTCACCTCGTAGGGCGCCTCTCCGCCATCCGGTAGCGACCGCATGGAGACCAGACCGCCGCTCTCCCTGACACACTCAATCATCTGATCGATCTCCGCCTGCGGCAACACGCCTTCGGCCGGCCTCATGCCAATCCCATCGTGGCTGGCGGTGAAATTCAGATAGGCACAGCCCAGTGGCGCTGGTGGCATCGCCCGAGCCCATTTCAGCAAAAACCGCGCCGAGCCCGCAAGCATCGCATGCAGGATCAGCGGCGGCAGCGGGAAGTTGTAGACCACATGGGCCTCGTTGCGATTGCCGAAATAACTCAGGTTCTCCGCCCGCGGCACATTGGTCTCGGTCAAGAGCACCACCGTCTCGGTCGCGTAATCCGCCAGCAAGCGCAAAAGCTGCACGATGGCATGGGTTTCTGGCAGGTGGATCGAGGGGCTGCCGGCCTGTTTCCAGATGAAGGCCACCGCGTCGAGCCGGATGATCCGCACCCCCTGGTCGATATGCAGCCGGATGATGCGCAGGATTTCCAGCAGCACCTCCGGGTTCTCGAAATTCAGATCGACCTGATCGTGGCTGAAGGTGCACCAGACGTGTTTCACCCCGTTTGCCGTCTCCACCGCCTGCAGCAGCGGAGTCGTGCGGGGCCGCACCACCTGCGACAGGTCTTGCTCAGGGCTGGCCTCGTAGAAAAACCCGTCGAAAGGCGCCTGCCCCTGGCGGTAGGCGTTGAACCATGGGCTTTGCGAGGAGACATGGTTCAGAACCATGTCCGACATCAGGTGAAACGCCCCGCCAATGCGCCGGATATCGGCCCAGTCGCCCAGCTCCGGATTGACCTTGCGATAATCAGTGACCGCAAACCCATCGTCCGATGTATAGGGAAAGAACGGCAGGATATGCACGCCGTCCACGACCCCCTGCATATGGGTCAGCAGGAAATCATGCAGCAGATCCAGTGGCTTGTGACTGCCATCAACCAGCGAATTGCCATAAGCGATCAGCAGCGCATCCCGCTCGGACCAGAGCGTGTTGCCCGGCGTGCGCGGCCGTTTGCGTCGGTGCGTATCCTGCGGCCAGAACGCCTCCACCACCTGGGAGCCCAGGATCTCGCTGTCCAGCTCAGGATAGATCTGCTGCAGGAGCCGTGTCAGACGACCCCCGAAAGACGCGCTGCGCTGCACCATGTCCGACCCTCCTCCGGCTGCGCGCGGATCATTTTCCGCTTTGCCTTCAATTGCTTCGCTCAAAGACCTCTGAGCCTCAGCCTAGCCGCGCCATCGCACTTGCGTAAACCGCTGGCCCGCCACTTGGAGCGGGTTTTGCGCAAAGTGACCATTTTACGGGCAGGTATCGTGACGTGGATCGGAAATGCGCTACGCTCCAATAGGTAGAAAATTGCCGTGGTGCCGAGGGGCAGGCATCGTCACGGGGCTTGATCGACGGCGACGTTAGCGTTAACGATAGCCGCGAGTGATAGCGGCACCATCAGGGTGCCGTGCCCGGAAACCGAACCGGAGTTATTGGCAAATGACCCTTAAGATCGCGATCAATGGATTTGGCCGGATTGGCCGCAATGTGCTGCGTGCGCTGCTGGAGAATGACACCACCGACGTCGAAGTCGTGGCGATCAATGACCTCGCCGCACCCGCAACCCAGGTCCACCTGCTGAAATACGACAGCGTGCATGGCCGTCTCGGCGCCGAGGTGGTGATCGAGGGCGACACCATGAAAGTGGGCCGCCACGAGATCCGCCTGACCGCGATCCGCAACCCCGAAGAGCTGCCCTGGTCCGACGTGGACATCGCATACGAGTGCACCGGCCTCTTCACCTCCCGCGAGGCCGCCGCCCGCCACCTGGAAAACGGCTCCCAGCGGGTACTGATTTCCGCACCGGGCAAAGAGGTCGACCGCACCGTGGTCTTCGGCGTCAACGACGCGGATCTGACCGCTGAGGATGTGATCGTCTCCAATGCCTCCTGCACCACCAACTGTCTGGCCCCGGTGGCCAAGGTGCTGGACGATGCATTCGGCATCAAGACCGGCTACATGACCACCATCCACGCCTATACCGGCGACCAGCCGACCCATGACAGCGCCCACAAGGATCTCTATCGCGCCCGCGCCGCGGCGCTGTCGATGATCCCAACCTCCACCGGGGCTGCCCGCGCAATCTCTGAAGTGCTGCCGCATCTGAAGGGCCGTCTGGAAGGCTCCGCCATCCGCGTGCCGACGCCAAATGTCTCTGTCGTCGATCTGACCTTCCAGCCGGAAAAAGCCGCCAGCGTCGAGAGCATCAACGCCGCGATCCAGGCGGCTGCCGCCGACGGCCCGCTCAAGGGCATCCTCGGCTACGAGGACGAGCCGCTGGTCTCGACCGACTTCAACCACGACCGCCGGTCGTCGATCTTTGCTGCGCCGCAGACCGCCGTCACTTCCGAAGGTCTGGTGCGCGTGGTCAGCTGGTACGACAACGAATGGGGCTTCTCCAACCGCATGATCGACACGGGTCGCGCGATGGGCAAATTCCTCTGACCTCCAGCAGAGCTCAGAGCTGAAGACCGCAGACCCGAACACCAAAGGGCCGCAGCACATGCCGCGGCCCTTTTCATCTTCTGCATAAATATCCCGGAGCGCGAGGCAGAGCCTCGCGAGACCCTTGCGTCAGATCCGGAAGATCGGCTGCAGCATGCGCGGGACAAAGGACCGGAACCGCAGCGCGGCATCAGTGGCCGCAAGGCAGATGCAGGCCGGGCCGTCTTCGGCCACAGGCTCATGCTCCAGATCGCCGTCTGCAACCTCCAGATCCCCAACACCAAACCGGCCGGTCTCATCCGAAAAGGCCCCCTGCAGCACCAAAGTCAGCTCCAGACCGTTGTGTCCGTGATCCGGCACTGCCATGCCGCCCGGGATATACAGCAGCCGCACGCTGCCGCTGCGGTCGTGGTTCAGGATCATCTGCCGCACGCCGAGGCCAAGGGGCTTCCACTTCGGTGGCAAGCCACCCAGCGCCTCCATCACCGGTGCCGGAAAGATGCCGGAGCGCTCATAGACCCGCTCTGTCGCCGCCGGGGTATCCAACGCATCAAACAGACGCGCCTTCATGTCGGAGGAGACATCCTGCACGGGTGTATCATCCAGCAGCGCGCCGCCCAGCGTCTCATGCGCGCCAAGGCGGGCCCGGCACTCGTCACACATGGAGACATGCGTGGCGACCACGGTTGAAAACGCCTTTGGCAAGCTGCCTGAGGCATATGCAATCAGCAGCTCGTCAGGGATATGATGCGTTATGCCCGTCATGTCCTGTCCGTTCCCTTCAATTCGTGACGCAGCTTTTCCAGCCCCAGCCGGATGCGCGACTTGATGGTGCCCAGCGGCAGGCCGGTTTCGGCCCGGATCTCCGCATGGGTCAACTCGCCCAGATAGGCGCGTTCGACCATCTCGCGCTGTGCGGGCTTCAACCTGTTCAGCGCCGCCCGCAAAGCTGTCGTCTCCTCTTCCAGCGCCACAATCTGTGACGCGTCATCTTCTGCCGTCTCGGCCGGTTTCAACTCTTCCGGCACCGGGCGGCGTTCCTTGCGCAGCACGTCGATCTGACGGTTGCGCGCAATCTGATATATCCAGGCCGAAACCTGCGCCCGACCGGGGTCGAACATATGCGCCTTGCGCCAGACCGTCAGCATGACGTCCTGCACAATGTCCTCCGCCTGAGCCGGCGGCAGGCCGGATCGACAAATCACCCCTTTCAAACGGGGGGCGAAGTGATCAAACAGGTGACCAAAGGCCACCTTGTCCCGCTGGTCGCGCACCGCCAGCATCCAGACCGTTGTTTCGGCATAGGGTTCGCCTGTCACCAATATGTTCTCCCTGGCACGCTTCGCGCCATCGCCCACCCTAGCGGGCGCGGCTTCGGCTTCAAGCCTGTCTTCCAAAAGAACGTCTTCACTGACATCGAACATGACTTTCATACGCCGCCCCGCTCCGGCTGGATCAAAAATTCTGTACCCCGCAAAAAATTCGTAAAGCGACGAGAAACCCTGCCACGTTTTTCTTTTCTGCTTTTTTGATCCAACCGGGCCGCGCCTTGCGTAAGATCATCAAAACCAATGGAGTTTACATGTCTTTTGATGCCCTCTCGTCACAGCGTCGCCGAATTGCAATCGTGGGTGGGGGGATTTCCGGACTGGCGTCGGCGTGGTGTCTTGGGCCGCGTCATGACGTGACGCTGTTCGAGGCCGCTCCGCGTCTTGGAGGGCACGCGCGCACGGTCACAGCAGGCATTCGCGGTGACCAGCCTGTCGACACCGGCTTCATCGTATTCAACTACGTGAACTACCCGCATCTGACGCGCATGTTCAACGAACTCGATGTGCCAGTCGTGCGCAGCGACATGTCCTTTGGCGCTACCATTCAGAACGGCGCGGTGGAATACGGGTTGAAGGACCTCACGGCCCTGTTTGGTCAGCGGCGCAACCTTGGACGTCCGGCCTTCTTTGGCATGGTGCGCGATATTCTGCGCTTCAATGCCCGCGCCGAAGGCGCAGCCCGCGACGACAGCACCACCATCGGCGAACTGGTCAAGGAGCTGTCTCTCGGCGAGTGGTTCCAACGCTACTATCTGATGCCCATCTGTGGCGCCATCTGGTCCACCCCGCCGGAAGAAATCCGCGATTTTCCCGCCCGCTCTCTGGTGCGCTTCTTCCGCAATCATGCGCTGCTGTCCGCTGCGGGGCAGCACCAGTGGTGGACGGTCAAGGGCGGCAGCATCGAATATGTCACCCGCCTCTGTGCCCATCTGGAAAAAACCGGCGTCGATCTGCGCGCCGCCTGCCCAGTGCGCTCGGTCGAGCGCCACGACAGCGGCGTTACCCTGCATCTACCCGATGGCCAGTCGGAGGGCTTTGACGAAGTGATCTTTGCCTGCCATTCCGACGACGCACTCCGCCTTCTGGCGCGTCCAACCACGCAGGAGCAGGCCACCCTCGGGGTCATGCGCTATCAGGACAACCAAATGATCCTGCATAGAGATGCCGGACAGATGCCGCGACGTCGCGCCTGCTGGTCCTCCTGGGTCTACAAGGCCGACCAGCAAGACGACCGCCCTGCCATCGGCGTTACCTACTGGATGAACCGGCTGCAGAACCTGCCGGAGAACGATCCGCTGTTTGTGTCGCTGAACCCCGTGCAGGAGGTGAACGCAAAGCTGATCTACGATGAAAAGACCTTTCGCCACCCGGTCTTCGACCGCGCTGCGGTCCGGGCGCAAGACGCGGTGCAGGCGATGCAGGGCCAGAACAACACCTGGTTCGCCGGGGCCTATCTGCGCCATGGCTTTCACGAGGACGGCTTTGCCAGCGCGGTGCGCGTGGCCCGGGCGCTGGAGGCCCGTCACCTGCCGAGCCGTGATGCGCAAGAGGTCCTGGCATGAGCGCCAGCACCGACAGATGGCCTGAACATCTGGCAGGATACACCACCCACGCCCGGCGTGGCAGCATCCGCAATTCGTTTCGCTACAGCGTCGATTATGTGCTGCTGGACCCGAAATCCGCAGACGGGCCGCGCCTGTTCTCGCGCAACCGCTGGAACCTGGCTTCCGTGCAGGACCTCAGCCACGGAGGCGCGCCCGGACAGGGGCGCGGTGTGGTCTGGGCCGAGGAGATCCTGACGCAGGCCGGGCTGCCACTTTCCGGGCTGCGCGTCATGCTGCTGACCCAGCCCTCATTCCTCGGCTATATCTTCAACCCGGTCAGCTTCTGGCTGGCGATGGACGGCACCGCGCTGCGGGCGGTGATTGCCGAGGTGTCCAACACCTTTGGCGATCGGCACAGCTATCTCTGCGCCCTGCCCGACTTTGCCCCCATCACGGCGAAATCCTGCCTCACGGCACAGAAAATCATGCATGTCTCACCTTTTCAGGAGGTCGCGGGCGCATATCGGTTTACGTTTGATATCGGGGAGGATCGGATCGCCATCCGGATTGCCCATGAGAACGGCTCCGAAGGCGTCATCGCCACGCTGATCGGAGACCGTCATCCCCTGAGCAATTCCCGGCTGATCACCGCCGCCCTGCGCCGCCCGCTGGGCGCCATGCGCACCATCGCGCTGATCCACTGGCAGGCGCTCAAACTCAAACTCAAGGGCGCGCGCTACAGAAGACGCCCGCTTCCGCCCGAACAGGAGGTAAGCTGATGCTGTTCATCACCAACCGCGTCAAACGCGATTTTCTCGATAGCTGTGCCAGGATACGACGCGGCAGCCTGCGGCTGATCACGCCCGAAGGCGAAGTGCATGATTTTGGTCAAGGCGCGCCCGAAGCCGAAATGCAGATCAACGACTGGTCAGTGGTCACAGCGCTGGCCTCGCGCGGGGACATCGGACTGGGCGAGGCCTATGTCGCCGGTCTTTGGGATACACCATCGATCGAGGCGGTGACCCAGGTGGCGCTGTTGAACCTCGACTACCTCGAGGCCTTTGCCTACCCGAGCCCGCTGGCCACGTTGAAATTCCGTGTCGTGGACCGTTTGCTACGCGCAAATTCCCGCAGTGGCGCCAGCCGCAACATCAAGGCGCATTACGATGTCGGCAATGAGTTCTATCAGCTCTGGCTTGATGAAAGCATGACCTATTCCTCGGCCCTCTTTGCCCCCGGCGACCGCAGTCTGGAGGATGCCCAGCACCGCAAGTACGACCGCATCCTCAACCGTGCCAGCGACGCCGAACGTATCCTGGAGGTCGGCTGCGGCTGGGGTGGATTTGCCGAACGTGCGGCCGATCATGGCCGCCACGTGACCGGCATCACCATCTCGCCCAGCCAGCATGGGTTTGCCGATGCGCGGCTTGACGGGCGGGCGGAAATTCAGCTCTGCGACTATCGCGACACCAAAGGCAAATTCGACGGCATCGTGTCGATCGAGATGATCGAAGCGGTGGGCGAGCGGTATTGGCCACAGTATTTCGCCATGCTGAAGGACCGTCTGACCGAGAGCGGCCGCGCAGTCGTGCAGGCAATCACGGTGCCCGACGCCTATTTCGACATCTATCGCAAGGGGTCGGACTACATCCGGCAGTACACCTTCCCGGGTGGCATGCTGCTGTCCAATGCGATGATCGCCCATCACGCCCAGCAGGCAGGTCTGAAGGTCACCGACAACTTTGGCTTTGGTCTCGATTACGCCCGCACCTGCCGCATGTGGTCGGATCGGCTCAGCGCCGCATCGGACAAGGTTCTCGGGCTTGGCTACGACCAGAGCTTCCTGCGCAACTGGCAGTTCTACTTGCAGATCTGCGCCGCCTCGTTCGAGACCCGTCAAACAGATGTGGTACAGGTGGAGCTGGCCCATGCGAGTTGATCTTCGCGCCGTACTTGCACTGGTCCTGACCCTTGGAGCCCCCGCCATCAGCCATGCCAATGGCACCGGCCTTGGCGCGCCCGTCCCACTCGGGCAGGCGACCCTGCGGTTTCTCGGCTTTGAGGTCTATACCGCCACCTTGCACACCGAAGGGGCCGATCAATTCGACTGGGACCGGCCCTTGTCGTTGCGATTGGACTACGCGCGCGGCTTCTCTGCCGAGGATCTGTTGCAGGGCACCCGCAAGGAGTTGCAGCGCATCGAGGGCACGCGCTCCGATCAACCGGAAATGTTGAAAAAACTGGCCACCTGCTTTCGCGCCGTGGGTGACGGGGACCACTACGTGGCAGTGTCCACCACGCCGGATACCGTCGAAATGCGCCTCAATGGCGCGCGGACCTGCCGTGTCTCCCACCCGGATCTGCGCAAGCGGTTCCTCGGGATATGGCTGTCGCCCAACAGCCGGTCCGCCCGCCTTTCGGCCCAGTTGCGGGGCGAATGATGCATCCCTGGCGCGTCAGCACCTATGCGCTGATGCTGGCGGCTGCCGGTCTGCCGCTCTATATCCATCTGCCGCGCTATGCCACCGGTGAACTGGGGCTGAGCCTTGCGACCCTCGGGGTGATCCTGGCGGGCATCCGCGTGATGGATTTTGCTCAGGACCCGGCGCTTGGCTGGCTGGTTGATCGCTACCCGGCGCGCAAACCCGCCTTTGCGGTGCTGGCCTCGCTTGGCATGGGGCTCGGTTTCGTGATGCTTTACACCCTCCGCCCGGAAACAGCCACGATCCCCTGGCTGATCGCGGCGCTGGTTCTGGTCTTCACCGCATATAGCCTTGGCACCATCCTTTTCTATGGCCAGAGCGCTGCCCTCGCCGGCAGCCCCGACGGGCTGATCCGACTGGCAGGCTATCGCGAGGCCGGCACGTTCGGCGGGATCATCCTCGCTGCAACCGCACCGACCGCGTTGGTGGCCCTTGGCGCATCTGGCAGCGGCTACAGCGCTTTTGGCCTATTGCTGGCAGCGGTCTGCCTGATCGCCCTCGTGGTGAGTCGCCCCCTTTGGCGAGTCTCGGCACCGGCAGAACGCCCGCTGTCCCTGTCCGAGCTGCGCAGCTCCGGCGCGCTTGGCCTGCTGGGGCTGGCCTTTGTCAACGCTCTGCCGGTGGCGATCACCTCGACCCTGTTCCTGTTCTTTGTCGAGGACCGGTTGCGCCTGCCGGATCTGGCTGGTCCCTTCCTCATCCTGTTTTTCCTTGCCGCAGGGCTATCGGTCCCACTCTGGACCCGCGCCTCTGCGCGTTTCGGCCCGGCCCGGGTGTTGGTGCCCGCCATGGGGCTGGCCATAGTGGCCTTTATCGGCGCTGCGGCCCTGCCCACAGAGGCGGCCTTCGGGTTTGCGCTGATCTGCCTCGGCTCCGGTGCAGCACTTGGCGCCGATATGGTGATCCTGCCGGTGCTCTTTGCCGGCGCATTGAACCGCGCCGGGCTGCAGGCGGGTCGCGCCTTTGGCCTTTGGTCCTTTGCCGCCAAACTGGCGCTGGCCAGCGCGGCCGTGCTGTTGCTGCCCCTGCTGGAAATCAGCGGCTACCGCCCCGGTGCCACGAATTCCGACGCCGCCCTCACCGCGCTAACGCTGGGCTACGCAGTGCTGCCCTGTCTCATCAAATGCGTCGCCATCGTGCTGGCGCTGCAACTCCCCCGGAAAGAGGTTTCTGCATGAAGCTCCTGCTTGCTCTTATCATCCTCGTGCTGCTCCTCCTGCTGCTGCGCCCCGGATTTGGCTTTCGTGCCCAGCGGCCCTCGGACTATGCGAACACCGGGCCCGCCTTTGACATCCGCAAACATCTGAGCGGGCGTTTCATCTCCGAAGGGATGATTTACGGTCCCACCGGGCGCGTGGTATCGCGTTTCGTTGCGGAAATGACCGGCGAGTGGGAGGGCGACAGCGGCACGCTGAGCGAAGACTTCCAATATGCAGGCGGCGGCACGCAGGCGCGAAAATGGATCCTCACTGCCGGGCCCGATGGCGCATTCACTGCCGAGGCGGACGATATCATCGGCACAGGGCGCGGCCAGCACTCCGGCGCAAGCGTGCGGCTCGACTATCGCATCCGTCTGCCCGAGGACGGCGGCGGGCATGTGCTGGACGTCACCGACTGGATGTATCTGATGGAGAACGGCACCATCATGAACCGCTCCGAGATGCGCAAGTTCGGCGTCAAGGTGGCTGAACTGATCGCCACCATTCGCCCGGCCCCGGACACGGAGGCAAAGCAATGAGTTTTGAAGGAAAGACCTGGTGGATCATCGGCGCCAGCGAAGGTCTCGGTCGTGCGTTGGCCACGGCGCTGGACCGCGAAGGCGCGCGGCTGATCCTATCCGCCCGAAACCCGGACAGGTTGACGGAATTGGCCGGTGAGCTGCGCGACGCCGTGCCGTTGCCGATGGATGTGACCGACGCGCGATCCGTGACGGCCGCGGCAGAGGCGGCCAAAGACGCGGATGCGGTGCTCTATTGCGCCGGTCTTTATGATCCGATGACGGTTCAGGACTGGGAGCCCGAGGCAGCCGAAGAAATCTGTGAGGTGAACTTCATGGGGGTCATGCGTGTGCTGGGCAGAGTGGCCCCGCGCATGGCGCAGCGGGGGCGCGGGCATATCGCCTTGATCGGCTCGCTTGCTGGCTACACAGGCTTGCCCGGAGCCATCGGCTATGGTGCCTCCAAGGCGGCGGTGATGCATCTGGGCGAAAACCTGCACCGTGATCTACGCGATACGGATGTGAAGGTTCAGGTGATAAACCCCGGCTTCATCAAGACCCGGCTGACCGCAAAGAACGACTTCACGATGCCGATGATTCAAAGCCCCGAGGACGCTGCGGCCTGTTGCATGAAAGCGCTGCGCTCAAACCGGTTTCAAAGCGCCTTTCCCGCGCCATTTTCCTGGGTCTTTCGCATCGCGGCGTATCTGCCACGCAAACTTGTCACGAGGCTCATATGACGCAGAGCGCTCCCCGCGAAGTCGTCATTTTCGGCGCGTCAGGAGGGCTGGGGCGTGCATTGGTCGCGGCCTACGCCGCACGCGACAGCGTCACCCGCATCCATGCCGTCGGGCGTCGCGTTGATGCATTGCCAACTGGCGAGAAGATCACTCCGCACCGCGCTGACATCACCTGCGAGACGGACCTAGAGGCGCTGGCGCTACAGCTGGGAGAACCGGATCTGGTTCTGGTGGCCACCGGCCTGCTGAGCGACCCCGAAACAGGGCTGAAGCCGGAAAAATCCTATCGCCAGCAAAGCATGGCCGCTTTCGAACAGGTGTTCCGCGTCAATACGTTCGGCCCCGGGCTGGTGGCCAAACACCTGCTGGGGCGGATGCCGCGTCAGGGCCGCACGGTCTTTGCGGCATTGTCCGCGCGGGTCGGGTCAATTTCCGACAATGGATTTGGCGGCTGGCATGCCTATCGCGCGTCCAAGGCCGCGCTGTGCATGTTGATGCGCAACTATGCGATCGAGGTGGCGCGCAAGAACCCGGATGCGATTTGTGTCTGCCTGCATCCGGGAACCGTCGACACAGGCTTGTCGGCTCCGTTTCAGTCCAATGTCCCCGAGGACAAATTGTTCGCACCCGACTATGCCGCCAACTGTCTGCAAGGGGTGCTTGACGGATTGAACCCAAAGGACAGCGGCGGACAGTTTGATTGGGCCGGCAAAAAGATCCCGGAATAACACCATCCAAACGCTGCCAGTGCGAGGCCACTTTGTCGGGTCCGTTAGGTCCTCGCCTGTGGTCTTGCCCCCCGGCGTCGATCCGGCGACACTGACGGACTATTGCCACCTGCGTCGGTGGCACCGCAAGGAGACCACCGCTTGTGCTGAAATCCGTTCGCCTGCGCCTGCTGATCCTTGCGTTGCTGCCCCTTAGCGTCCTGATGCCGCTGCTGATGGTCGTCGCGATGGCGCGATGGAATGCAGATTATGACAAGGTCCTGATCGCCAATGTCGAAAGTGACCTGCGGATCGCCGAACAATACCTCGGCCAGCTCCAGGGCAACTCCGCCCGCACCTTGCAGGGATTGGCAGATTCGGCGCGTCTGGCAACGGTGCTGTCCTCTGGCGCGCTTCAGGTTGACCGCTTTCTCACCACCCAAAAGAGCGCGTTGCAGCTCGATTTCCTCTATCTGTTGCAAGGCGACGCCTTGACGGCGGCCAAGGCGAAATGGCCGGTCATCCACGAAGCCGCTGCTGGCCGCATGGCGTCGGAAATAGATATCTTCTCTGCCGCAGAACTCATGGATGTATCTCCTGCCCTGGCGGCGCAGGCGAGCATAGACCTGATCGAGACCGAAGCAGCTGCCCCCACCGATCACGACGTCGAGGATCGGGGCATGGTCGTCCATACCGCCGCCCCGGTGCGCGTCAGCGGCGCCGACGGGGTGTTGGTTGGTGGATTGTTGCTGAACCGCAACCTTGATTTCATCGATACCATCAACGCGCTGGTCTATCTGCACGGGCAATCGGATGTCAGCCGTCAGGGCACCGCAACACTGTTTCTCGACGACACCCGCATTTCGACCAATGTGCGTCTGTTCGAAGATGTGCGGGCGCTTGGAACGCGGGTCTCGGCTGCCGTGCGCGGCGCGGTTTTAGGCGACGGCGAGACCTGGCTTGATCGTGCTTTTGTCGTGAACGACTGGTATATCTCAGGCTACATGCCGCTGACCGACAGTTTCGGGAAACGGGTCGGCATGCTCTATGTCGGCTTTCTGGAGGCCCCCTACCAGACCGCAAAGAGAGCCGCCTACTGGACGGTTGCCGGCGCCTTTGTTCTGGTCATCGCCTTGACCGCGCCGTTGTTCCTGTGGCTGGCCAAGGGGATTTTTGCCCCGCTCGAACGCATGACCCGCACCATGGCGCGGGTGAAGCGCGGCGATCTGACTGCGCGCAATGGCACCATCGGGCGCAGTGACGAAATCGGCCAGGTCGCCAGCCATCTCGACACTCTGCTGGATCAGGTCCAGGAGCGGGACAAGCGCCTGCGCAACTGGGCGGACGAGCTGAATGCCCGCGTCGAGGAACGCACCCGGGAGCTGAAAGTCGCCAACACCAAACTGGAGGAGACATTCCGGCAGTTGGTGATGAGCGAAAAGCTGGCGTCGATCGGTGAAATCACCGCCGGCGTGGCGCATGAGATCAACAATCCGGTCGCCGTCATTCAAGGCAACGTAGATGTGATGCGCATGACGTTGGGCGAGGCCGCCGACCCGGTGCAGACCGAACTCGATCTGATCGACAATCAGGTGATGCGGATCGGTGCCATCGTCGGAAAGCTGTTGCAATTCGCAAGGCCATCAGACTTTGGCACCTTTGCGGAACATGTAGACGTGGCCGCCGTGGTTCGGGATTGTCTGGTATTGGTGGATCATGTGATCTCGAAGCAGGAGATCCGGGTCCTCACCCAGTTTGACGACACACCCTGCGTCTGCATCGACCCCGGTGAGTTACAGCAAGTTGTGATCAACATCATCATCAACGCCACCCAGGCGATGGATGGGCGGGGCACACTGGCGATTTCCATTTGGGCGGCATCCCGCGAGGGTCAGAACGGCACCGCCCTGCGCATCGCAGACACCGGTCCCGGCATTCCATCCGAGCGGATCGATCATATTTTCGATCCGTTCTTCACCACCAAACAAGGAGAGGGCACCGGGCTTGGCCTGTCGATCAGCCAGACTTTGATCCAGCGCGCCGGGGGCCGCATCACGGTGCGCAACCGCAAAGCGCGTGGCGCAGAGTTCCTGATCTGGTTGCCGGATCCTTCATCGTCCGCCGCAGAGCTCACCGCCCCGCACTAGCACGGCGTCCCAACACACCGCTGTCAGGGTTTGCACTCAGCCGTTGGCTAAGGCGTCTCAAACGCCCCAGCTGGCACATTTCCTGTCAATGGTCTTGCGCGAGACCCCAAGCCGCCGCGCCGCCTCTGCCCGATTGCCCTCACAGGCATCGAGCACATGCATGATATGGCGCTGCATCACCATATCGAGGTTTTCGACCGCCTCCACTCCGGTGACGGACCCAGTGCCTGTGAATTCCTCTGGAAAGGCACCAAGGATCACCGAACGTTCGACAAGGTTGCGCAGTTCCCGCACGTTGCCGGGCCAGTCGTAGCGGGAGAATTTCAGCAACGTCTCCTCATCCAGCTCCAGGGTTGGCATGCCAAGGCTGAGGGCGAATTGTTCCGTGAACAGCGCCGCCAGCTCGACGATATCCTCGATGCGCTGTCGCAGGGGCGGCATCTCGATGTTCACGACGTTGATGCGGTGATAGAGGTCAGCGCGGAACCGCCCGCTTTCGACCGCCTGCTGCAGGTCAGCATTGGTGGCAAAAAGAAAGCGCAAATTCAGCGGAATGTCCCGCTCTGCTCCCACCGGGCGCACCTTCTGATCCTCCAGCACCCGCAACAGCGCCGCCTGCACCTGTTCGGGCATCTGCGCCACTTCATCAAGGAACAGCGTGCCGCCATCGGCATGCAGGAACAGCCCGTCGCGACGGCGGTCCTGCGCATCGATCACGCCAAACAATTCCTCCGCCAGCCGATCCGGCGACAGGCCGGCGCAGTTGACGGCAACAAAGGGCTGTTCGGCCCGGTCAGACAGCGAATGCAGCGTGCGCGCCGCAATCTCCTTGCCGGTGCCGGACGCCCCTGTGAACAGTACCGGCGTCGGCAGCGGTGCCAGACGTTGCAGCATCTGGCGGACCTTGCCGATGGCCACGGATTTGCCCAGCAACCGCCCGCGGGCGCCCGCGTTCTCTGCCGAGAGCTCATGTTTCAGCAGGTAGTTTTCGCGGCGCAAATACTTGCGATCCAACGCCCGCGCTACCGCGTTCAGGATCTGATTGGCGCGAAAAGGTTTGAGCACGAAATCCGCAATCCCGATCCGCAACGCCTGAATGGCAGTGTCCAGATCCGCATAGGCCGTCACCAAGATGGTATCTGCAAAAAGCCCCACTCGGCGCTGCTCGGCGACCCACTCAAGCCCCGTCTTTCCGGGCATGATATTATCCAGCACAATCAGATCGAAATGCGCCTTGTCGAGGATGTCAGAGGCGTCCTTCGCCGAAGCCGCCTGCTCCACCCGCTTACAATGAGGCTCCAGCACCTTGGTCATGAAATGGCGCATGCCCGGTTCGTCATCAATCACCAGGATCGACGCAGAGGACAGCGACGCGGAATACTCATCGCGAAGGGCGGTGACGTTCATGGGATACAATCAGTTCAGGCGTACAGCAGCGCCAGAGTTTTGATCCTGCGCGGAGAACCCTGCACGCTCCAGCGCAAAGTCCGCGCCGACGGCGATCACGGCGATGAGGGCAAAGCCCGCAAGCATGGCTTTCATATCAGATGTCCTCTTGGTGTGTTGTCGCAGTTGTCAGGTGGTCTTGCAGATCCGCCCGGTCGATGTGGGCCGCGATCTGCGTCATTGGTTTCAGTGAAGCCGACAGGCCTTAATATAGCGCTCCAGCCGGTGATCTAAAAGCACATCTATAGCCCCGGCGTTCAAGGCATTCCTCATTTCTGAACGCACTTCAGAAGGAAGATCACCCGAGGGAAGAGCCCTGTAGCATCCCCTTGCGGCTACCAGTGATGATCTCCGTCTTCCGGTTTGCCAACCGGGGCGACGTCACAAGGCGCAGGCCAGGTATCAGTCGCCCCATGGTCCTATTCTGCCGGAGTAGCGCCCGTAGTCCCGGACTTCGCCCGCTCCTTCTCCTGAACTTCCTCAAGCCAGATCGAATGGTGCTGGTGCGCCCAAGTCTCGTCCACCTCGCCGGTGCCCATGGCATCATAGGCCCCTTCCATGCCCACCGTGCCGATGTAGATATGCGCAATGATGATCGCCATCAGCACAAAGGCCACGATGGCATGCCACAGCTGCGCCAACTGCATTTCCTCCTGCGGCGCCAGCTCGGTCGGCAAGGCACCATACCCCAGCCATTGCGGCAGACCGAGATCGTTGAGGATGCTGAAGGTCTTGGCAAAGAGCGGCAGTTCATACGGGAACAGCAGCGACAGGCCGGAAATTGATATCGACGCGCCGAACAAGATCACCGACCAGAAGATCACCTTTTGGCCTGCGTTGAACTTCTTTGCTGGCGGGTGTTTCTTGCCGACGATGCCGCCAAACTGCTTGATCCAGACCAGATCGAGCTTGTTGGGGATGTTATGCGCAACCCACATGAAGAACACCATGATCAGGGCCAGCATGAAGGCCCAGGACACCGAATTGTGGATCCATTTGGAGCCGATAAGCAGCAGGGAATTCACGTCCTTGCCCAGATAGGGCTGGATCGCCACACGTCCGAACAGCGTCAACAGGCCGGTCACCCCGAGCAGGATGAAAGATCCCGCCAGCATCCAATGGGCCAGACGCTCGATGAACTCAAAACGGGTCACGGTGCGACCGGTTTGTTCGCCATCGACACGCACCCGCCCTCGCAGCAGGAAGAACAGCGCCAACGCCCCCATCGTGCCGAGGAGCAGCCAACCGCCATATTGGCGCAAGGGTCCTTCGCGGAAGGTCAGCCAGCTCATGCCGCCATCCTGCACCAGGACAGTGGCCACTTCGCCGCCCGCCGAGACGCGAATGTCGGCAGAATTGTAGCGCAAGGCCCGCCACAGCTCCGGGTCGGACTGGCCACCAAGGGTGCCCAAGTGCTCGTTGATCGCGGCGGCCGCGTCCGGGTTGCCGGTGGCCTCACTGCGGAATCGATCATCAATCGGCTCGCCACGCTGGCGGGCCATGATGTCCTCCAGCGTCTGCGCCCCACCCGTCGCGCTGCGGTCGGGGGCAGTCGGGGCGGCGTCTTGTGCATAGGCCGAAAGGCCGCACATCAAGGCCAGCTTCAGAACGAATACGAAAATCAGGCGCGGCATGGATGGAACTCCCCGTTAAGCCGGATTTGAAAAATTGAATAGAGGGCACACCGGAAGGGGCCCGCCGCATGGCGGGCCGCCTCCTGTTGTCGGCGTGCCTTGAGAACAAAGGCCGGCGTCAGCCGCCCTTCTGTTCGTAGGCTGTGCCCCAGCCCCAGGCGCCGGAACCAAAGCCACGGGCCACCACACGCTCACGGTAGACCGAGGACACCACGTCCCCATCACCCGCCAGGAGCGCTTTGGTGGAGCACATCTCGGCGCAGATCGGCAATTTGCCTTCCGCGATCCGGTTGCGCCCGTACTTCTGGAACTCGGCCTGCGAGTTGTTTTCTTCGGGACCACCGGCACAGAAGGTACATTTGTCCATCTTGCCGCGGGAGCCGAAGTTGCCCGCCTGCGGGTACTGCGGCGCGCCAAAGGGGCACGCGTAAAAGCAGTAGCCGCAGCCAATGCAGAGGTCCTTGGAGTGGAGAACCACCCCTTCCTCGTTCTGGTAGAAACAATCCACCGGGCAGACCGCCATGCAGGGTGCATCGGAACAATGCATGCAGGCGACCGAGATGGACCGTTCACCGGGCTTGCCATCATTGATGGTCACAACACGGCGCCGATTGATGCCCCAAGGCACCTCGTGCTCGTTCTTACACGCGGTGACGCAGGCGTTGCATTCGATGCAGCGTTCGGCGTCGCACAGGAATTTAGCTCGTGCCATTTATCCGTCTCCTTACGCTGGCATGATTTTGCAGAGGGTGGCTTTGGTCTCTTGCATCTGAGTGACCGAGTCGTAGCCGTAGGTCTGCGCCGTGTTGGTGCTTTCGCCCAGAACATAGGGGTCGGCGCCATCCGGGTACTTGGACCGTTGATCCTCGCCCTGGAAGTGACCACCAAAGTGGAAGGGCATGAAGGCCACGCCGGCCCCTACCCGTTCGGTCACCATGGCCATCACCTTGACCTTGCCGCCCTCGGGGCCTTCGACCCAGACCTGAGCGCCATCGCGCACGCCGATGTCGTTGGCGTCACGCGTATTGATCTCGATGAACATGTCCTGCTGCAGTTCGGCGAGCCACGGGTTTGACCGGGTCTCGTCGCCGCCGCCCTCATATTCGACCAGACGGCCGGACGTGAGGATGATCGGATACTCCTTGGAGACATCGTTCTTCTGGATCGAGGCATACATGGTGGGCAGACGGTAGAATTTCCGATCCTCATAGGTCGGATAATCCACCACCAGATCACGCCGGTTGGTGTAGAGCGGCTCGCGGTGCAGCGGCACCGGATCCGGGAAGGTCCACACCACAGCACGTGCCTTGGCGTTGCCGAAGGGGGCGCAGCCATGTTTGATCGCGACCCGCTGGATACCGCCCGAAAGGTCGGTTTTCCAGTTCACCGAAGCGGTCTTGGTGTTGAAATCGGACGGGAACGGAGACATGGACTGCTCGCCCACTTCTTCGCCTGCGCCCTGATTGCCAGTACCACTGGTGCCGGCCTCACCCATGCCATCGAGCTGCACGCCCGCGACACCTGCGATGACGGTTTTTTCCTCTTGGGTCAGATCCTTGTCCCAACCGAGGTCGACCAGCATCTGCATGGTAAACTCAGGGTAGCCGTCCTGAATTTCCGCACCGGGGTTCGAGACGCCCTCGGCAAGCAGATTGTCGCCATCGCGCTCCACACCAAAGCGGGCGCGGAAACAGAGACCGCCATCCGCCACCGGCTTGGACATGTCATAGAGGTTCGGCGTGCCCGGATGGTTCATCTCCGGCGTGCCCCAGCAGGGCCACGGCAGACCGTAGAAATCGCCATCCGCCGGACCACCGACCGCTTGCAGCGTGGTGCGGTCAAACGTGTGCTGGTTCGCCATATGGAGCTTGATGCGCTCCGGGCTTTGGCCGGTGTAACCCACCGTCCACATGCCCTGATTGAACTCGCGCGTGATGCTCTCGATGTTGGGGGTCTCGGCGTCTTCCATCTCGATATTGCGGAAGAGACGATCTGCCCAGCCGAACTTGTTGGCGAATTTCGCCATGATCACATGATCCGGCAGGCTCTCGAACAGAGGCTCGACCACCTTGTCGCGCCACTGCAGCGACCGGTTCGACGCCGTCACCGAGCCGCGTGTCTCGAACTGAGTACAAGCGGGCAGCAGGTAGACGCCATCAGTCCGGTCATGCAGCACGGCAGAGACGGTCGGATATGGGTCCACCACGACAAGCATGTCGAGCTTTTCCATCGCCGTCTTCATCTCCGTCATCCGGGTTTGAGAGTTCGGCGCGTGGCCCCAGAGAACCATGGCCCGCACATTGTTGGGCTGGTCGATGTTCTCTTTGTCCTCAAGGATACCATCGATCCAGCGGGACACCGGAATGCCCGTCAGGTTCATCAGGTTCTTGTCCTTGCCGTCGGCGGATTTGACGGTTTCGAACTGTCCCTTGAGCCAGTCGATATCCTCACCCCAGACACGGCTCCAATGGCCCCATGCGCCAGCCGACAGGCCATAGTAGCCCGGCAGCGTGTGGCTGAGAACGCCAAGGTCGGTTGCGCCCTGCACGTTGTCGTGGCCGCGGAAGATATTGGTGCCGCCACCTTCGGTGCCCATGTTCCCAAGCGCCAGCTGCAGGATGCAATAGGCACGGGTGTTGTTGTTGCCGTTGGTGTGCTGCGTGCCGCCCATGCACCAGATCACGGTGCCGGGACGGTTGTTCGCCATGGTCCGCGCCACGCGCTTGAGCTGGCTGCCGGGGGTGCCGGTCACGCGCTCAACTTCCTCGGGCGTCCATTTGGCGACCTCGTCGCGGATCTGGTCCATACCCCAGACACGGGTGCGGATGAACTCTTTGTCCTCCCAACCGTTCTCGAAGATGTGCCACAGGATCCCCCAGACCAGCGCCACATCGGTGCCGGGACGGAAACGGACATATTCGTCCGCGTGGGCCGCGGTGCGGGTGAAACGCGGATCGCACACGATCAGCGGCGCGTTGTTCTGCTCTTTGGCCTTCAGCACGTGCAAGAGCGAGATCGGATGCGCCTCGGCAGGGTTGCCGCCGATGATGAAGATCGCCTTGGAGTTATGAATGTCGTTGTAGCTGTTGGTCATGGCGCCGTAGCCCCATGTGTTCGCAACACCCGCAACGGTGGTGGAGTGACAAATCCGCGCCTGGTGATCCACGTTGTTGGTGCCCCAGTAGGCGGCAAACTTGCGGAACAGATAGGCCTGTTCGTTGTTGTGCTTGGCCGAGCCGAGCCAATAGACGCTGTCAGGGCCGCTTTCTTCGCGGATCTGCATCATGCCGTCGCCGATCTCGTCGATCGCCTGTTCCCAGCTGATGCGCTTCCACTCACCGCCTTCTTTCTTCATCGGGTACTTCAGGCGACGCTCGCCGTGGGCGTGTTCGCGTACGGATGCACCTTTGGCGCAATGCGAGCCAAGGTTGAAGGGGCTATCCCAACCGGGTTCCTGACCGGTCCAGACACCATCCTGCACCTCGGCAATCACGGTACAGCCGACCGAGCAGTGGGTGCAGACAGATTTGATCGTTTCGACCTTACCGGTTGCCGAAGCCGCCGCATTGGCCTGCGTCACGGTCCCGCCGGTGGCGCTGATCGCTGCAAGCCCGCCGATGGCAAGGCCTGAGCCGCGCAGGAACGCGCGGCGGTCGACGGCTGTTTCGCCGACCTTGGACAGGATACTGGTCCGCTGGGGGCGTCGCGCTACCCCGTTGGTCTTTTTCCTAAGCATTTTAAACCTCCCTTGCTTGTCCCTGCAGTCAGGAACGCGCTGGGTT
Organism: Tritonibacter sp. SIMBA_163; assembly: GCF_046535935.1. Taxonomy (NCBI): domain Bacteria; kingdom Pseudomonadati; phylum Pseudomonadota; class Alphaproteobacteria; order Rhodobacterales; family Paracoccaceae; genus Tritonibacter; species Tritonibacter sp. SIMBA_163. Next base: position 84,645 of record NZ_JAWJBP010000005.1, on the reverse strand, counting down.
CATTGAGAAACCTTCGCTCAGTCGGGCGTCACGCAACCAGTCGGCTCAGGCATGAATGGCAACCGATCAGAACCGGGTGCTGTCGTAATAGGCGCGGGTGTGCGCGGTATCCTGCATCTTGTCCGATGACAGGTCCGGGGTCGCGGCCTCGGCCTCGCCTCCGGTGGTTGCAAGCGCCACCGCCGCTACGGGCGTGGTGGTTGCAGCCAGTTTCAGAAAGTCGCGGCGGCTTGCGCCATCCTCTTTCCGTGACATGTGGATCCTCCTCCTCTTTGGTCTTGTCGGGTCCAACTCTTCAGGCGTTCGGGTCGCCTCACCCTGCGCGTGCCCACCACGCGCGTCATAAATGGACTTCGCCGGGGCCAATCAGCCGCCCATGCGAAACGCCTCTGCCTCGATCTCCATGAAGGCACGCCCCACCGAGGCGACCGACGCATAGAGCACCGAGTTCTTTGCCCCCTCAAGGTCGGCAAAGAAATGCGTCGCCCAGGGACCGATGTGTTTGTTGAAGAACGTCTTTTGTTCGTCGAGCGTGGCCGGAGCGCCAAAGCGCCCCACGATCATTGCGCCCATCATCTCCATCAAGGAAGCGATGTTGTCTTCGGGCTCAAAGCTGTTGGGCGCACGGCTCAAGCCACGAACGCTCATGTCACTGCGCAGCGCCGCCAGCGGTTTTTCATTGAGGAACCCGGTCAGATAGTAGCTGGCGTAGGGCAGCAGTTCGCCCCGGCCAAGGCCGATGAACAGAGCGTTGAACTCTCGTTCCGCTCCGGCAGGTTTGGTGCGTTTTGCCACCCGCGACAGCTGCGTGATCGCCTGCCCCAGCGGGGTATCGTCGCCACTCAGCCCAGCTGTCTGCTCCAGCAGCATCTGGTCCGGCGCGGAGGCCAGCATCAGCCCGAGGTAGTTGTAGAGATCCGCGCGCAGGCGATCCTCTTCATGTGCCATGGGCTGCTCTACTGACGCGCTCAACGCTGCCTCTGTCATCCGGCTCTCCTCCGTCATGTTTCTGTCTCCGCCCCATCAAACGCAAAGCGCATTCGCCGAGAAGGGGCCACACCAGAGACCTCTTCCTCAGAGAGCAAGGTGCTGACCTGTTGCTGCGCCTCATGCTGGAGATCCGCGACATCGTCTGCCTGCTCTGGCAGCGCTGGCGCATCCTGGTCCTCAGCCTCAGCCATCCCGGCGTCTGCCTCCGCGCCGTCATCCTCTTCGAGAGAGGTTTGGTCGGCCTGCCCGACATCGCCGGCCTCAGCCGCTGCTTTCAGTTCCGCCTGACGCGCCAGTTCCTCGACATGGGCGGTCATGCCCTTGCCGACCTGATAGGCGGTCTGGATGTTCTCCACCGCCATTGCCGCATCAGTGAAATCCTCACCGTAATCCAAGAGCCCGTCGACATTGGCCAGCACCGGGTTGGTCAGCCACAAGCGACGCAGCGCCCGAGTCTTCAGCCGCGCCGGAACCGCATCAGACAGGAAGGCCTTGAAATCATCGCCCGCCCCGAGCGTGTCCGGGTCCGGCAGGTCCAGCTCGGCCAGCAGCTCCGCCTCGTCACGGTCCGCCAGTGCGGCCTCGCGCTCGGCGACCTCGATTTCCGCCACAGCGCGCGCCTCGGTGGCCGCCTCAGCCTCGACCGCAGCGCGGCGGCGGGACCAGAAATCCCGCGCGCTCATTGCAGGCGCTCCTTGCGGGCCTTGACCGGCGCGCGATAAACATCGGTCAGTTGCGGAATGCGCGCATCGCCCACGCCATCTTCCTCAAGATCAACCCGCTGGCGATCCCGCCGGCGTTTCTTGAACTCTTCTTCCTTGAAATGCGTGAGGGTGAAATCCCGCACCCAGGCCACCAGCCCGGCGGGCATGTCCACCTTCTCCACCTGATCCTCGCCAGTGTCGGCATAGTCCTGCGCCTCAAACGGCGAGGCCGTCACCAGCGTCACTTCCGGGCGCGCATTTGGACCCGGGCGCAGCACCACGTAGATGCTCGGCGGATTTGCGGTCAGCCCCTGCATGTAAGCCTCGGCATCGGCGCGGTGCAATTCCAGCGTCAGGGTGGCCGCGTGAAACTCACACGCCCCATCCTCTTCGCGCAGCAGAGCCCAGTCCGCATCCGCCGCCCCCGGCAGCACGGCCACGACGGTCCACGCCCAACGCGCCCAGGGCGTCACCCCGGGGGTTCGCCGAATAACGACGCCCAGCGGCATCACGTCGATCTTTGAGCTGTTCTGGTCCACGGCCCATCCTTGGCTTGGTTCCCGCAACACTGCCGCAAACCATGCTGCATGCAAAAGCACACAGTGCATCTCCTGCCCGTATTTTCATCAGCGCTGGACAATTTGGCAGCCCGTTTTGCCCACCCCGGACAACAGTGGACGAATTGTCTAATTCTAGTTTTTTTATCAGGCATTCAGTTTTTGTGATGACGGCGCGAATCACCTCGCCTATCGATGCAGAGCCGCGCATCACCCGCCGTGCGACCAGTGGTTTACGACCGGATGAAAACATGTCTAGGGTGAGGGCCGAAACCGTAAAATCGGCGCCAAATGCCAGCCTGACCGCGAGCGAGAAATCAATGACCAAACGTTTGATATTGTGTGATTGTTCCGGATCACAACCCCTCGATCCGGAGGCATTGACCGACGCGACCGGACTGCCGTGTTCCAAGGTCCATTCCGCCCTGTGCACCCGGGAAACAGAGGCCGCGGTGGCGGCTCTTCACGAGCCTGACACAATTATTTGCTGTGGTCAGGAAACCCGACTTTTCGCCGAACTTGCCGAGGAAACCGGCGCCGCCTCCCCCCTCTTCCTCGACCTCCGGGACCGGGCAGGTTGGTCCACCGAGGCCGAAAAACCGGGGGCGGTGATACCCAAAATGTCCGCCCTGATCGCCGAAGCACAGATGGGCGGCACCCAGGCCAAGACGCTGGATGTGATCAGCGAAGGCCTCTGCCTCATTCTCGGCGCGGCTGATGTGGTTTTGCCCGCCGCGGCGAAATTGCAGGATATTCTTGGGGTCACGGTGCTGTTGAGCGACACGGAAGAGCCGCCAATGTCGCGCGGTTTCGACGCCATCCGCGGTCAGCTGCGCAGCGCGCGCGGCGCCCTTGGCGGCTTTCGTATCACGGTCGACGCGCTGCAATCGCTCGATGTCACCGGGCGCACCTGGACCTGGAGCCCCCCCCGTGATGGCGGCCAGTCGGAGTGCGATATCATTCTCGACCTCAGCGGTGGCCACCCCCTGTTCCCGGCTCCGGAAAAACGCGAGGGCTATCTGCGTGCGGACCCCAAATCGCCCACCGCAGTCGCCGATGCCATTCTCGCCGCGAGTCAGCTGGTCGGCACGTTTGAAAAGCCGCTCTATGTCAAAACCGAGCCGCTGCTCTGCGCCCATTCTCGCGCCCGGCAAACCGGCTGCACCCGCTGCCTGGACGTCTGCCCCACCGGCGCGATCCTGCCCGATGGTGACAGTGTGTCCATCGACCCGATGATCTGCGCGGGCTGTGGTGCCTGCGCCTCGCTCTGCCCGTCTGGCGCGATCACCTATGATGCACCGCCCGCCGAGAGCCTGTTTCGCCGCATCCAGACCCTCGCCAAGGCCTATCTCGACGCCGGGGGCACCGAACCGCGCCTGCTGGTGGTCGACGCCCATGGCGCCGAGATGATCCGTCTGGCCGCCCGTTTTGAACGTGGTCTGCCCGCCGCCATGATCCCGCTGGAGGTCGAAGCGCTCAACACCTTTGGTCACGCCGAGATCCTCGCCGCCCGCGCCGCAGGTTTCCTCGACGTCTCCCTCCTGCCCGGCCCCAGCACCGACATGGAGGTGCAGATGCGGGAGATCGCACTTGCCGATGCCATCGCTCTGGGCGCCGCCCGGGTGCTGCAGGCGAGCGAGCCTGAAGCGTTCTGCGATGAGCTTTATGCCGAGCGCACCCTGCCCGCCCCTGTCGAAACACCCCAGCGCCCCATGGGCACCCGCCGTCAAATCACCCGGCAGGCGGCGCTGGCCCTCACGCCAGCGGACACTCAGCTGCCGCTGCCCGAAGGCGCGCCTTACGGGGCGGTTCTGGTCGATCAGGACGCCTGCACCCTGTGTCTCTCCTGCGTGTCGCTCTGCCCGTCCGGCGCGCTTGGCGACAATCCGGACCTGCCGCAGCTGCGTTTTCAGGAGGACGCCTGCCTGCAATGCGGCCTCTGCGCCAATGTCTGCCCGGAGGATGCAATCACCTACGAGCCCCGCCTCAACCTCGCCGCCTCGGCGCTGGATCAGGTTGTGCTGCATGAGGAAGAACCCTTTGCCTGCATCGAATGCGGCAGCCTGTTTGGCGTCAAATCCACGGTCGAGAAGATCACCGAGAAGCTGGCCGGAAAGCACTCGATGTTCGGCAATCCCGAGGCCGCGAAGATGATCCAGATGTGTGATGACTGCCGGGTCAACGCCCAGTTCCATCAGCAAAACTCGCCTTTTGCCGGCAAGGAGCGTCCGCGCGTGCGCACCACCGAGGATTACCTCAGCAAACGCCGCGACCACTGAGGGCGCGGCGCAATGAGGTCACTTCATCTGCAGCGGCTGGCCGAGGTCGGCGGGCACCATCAGCGCCACATAGGCGAGGATGCTGTCAAGTTCGTCCAGTGTCATCTCCACCGGCACGATGGGCGACGGGCGCTCCGCATCAAAGGGCGCTGTTACGTCTTCGATCTGGGTGAAGGCACCGTGAGGTTTCAGCACAAAAAACGCGCTGAACCGCTCCTCCCAGTCGGCGAAACCGCGCAGTACGGAGAACGACGGCGTCGAGCCGATGGCCTTCATTCGGTTCTGCTCGGAAACCACATGACACCGTCCGCAGTGCTGCAGCGACAGCGCCTGCCCTGCTTCGGCATCGCCGTCGAAGACCTGCTCCTCGGCCGCTTCCGCCGCAACCTCCGGGGCGTGGAACAGCGTCGCGCCCTCTGGCGCAAAGCTCAACACCGTGCGCAGCCCGACCTCCGACAGCAGCCAGTCGGCGAACCGGTCGGCGCCCGCATGATCCGGTGCCAGCACCTGCAGGTGCCAGCTGCCGCTCTGGTCGGCGAAAACCGCCACGCCGTCGCGGGCGATCACCGCCTCTGCCGGGGCACCGCTGGGCACCAGCGACACGCGCACCTGTGTTTTCAGGGAAAATCGCGGCAGGATGTAGTCGAACAGGCCAGCGTCGACCAAGACCTGTGGCGCGGCAAGGCGCAGGTTGCGCGCCTCCTGCGCGCCAAACCTGTCCGGCCCGCCCGGCAGCACTGCCAGCAGCGCCCCCCCGATCAGACCGCTTATCCCTGTCGCCCGAGCCATATGCCATGCTAGATAGCCCGCAAGAGATCCGTCAAGCGTCCTGCCCCGCGCAGCCGCAAGACCTCAACAGACCAACCAAGGAGTAGCCCCGCGTGTCCATCACCCGCGACGCCGTCCTCGACGCCCTCAAGACCCTCAAGGATCCCGTAAGCGGCAGCGACATTGTTGCCGCCGGGATCGTTCGTGCCCTCACACTCGAAGATGCCAATGTGCGTTTTGTGATGGAAATAGACCCAGCAAAATCAGATACTTACGCTCCGCTGCGCGATCAAGCCGAGGCCTTGGTCAGCGACCTGCCCGGGGTGGAGAAAGTCTCCGCCCTGATGACCGCGCATAGCGCCAAGGCACCGCCGCCGGATCTCAAGGCCGGCAGCAAACCTGCACAGCCCCAAGGCCCGCAGAAGATCCCCGGCGTCGCAAAAATCATCGCCGTGGCCTCCGGCAAAGGGGGAGTCGGCAAATCCACCGTCTCCGCCAACCTGGCCTGTGCCTTGGCGCAGGCAGGTCGTCGCGTCGGACTGTTGGACGCGGATGTCTACGGTCCCTCGCAACCGCGCATGCTTGGGGTTTCGGGCCGCCCGGCCAGCCCCGATGGCAAAACCATCCTGCCCCTGCGCAACCACGGCGTCACCATGATGTCGATCGGCCTGATGACCAATGACGATCAGGCCGTGGTCTGGCGTGGCCCGATGCTGATGGGCGCGCTGCAGCAGATGATGATGCAGGTGCAATGGGGAGCACTCGACGTGCTGATCGTCGACCTGCCACCGGGCACCGGCGACGTGCAGATGACGTTGGCGCAAAAGGCCGAGGTGGACGGCGCCATCGTGGTCTCCACCCCGCAGGACGTGGCGCTGATCGACGCGCGCAAGGGCATCGACATGTTCCAGAAGCTGAACGTGCCGATCCTCGGCCTGATCGAGAACATGTCGACCCATATCTGTTCCAACTGCGGCCATGAGGAGCATATCTTCGGCCATGGCGGCGTTGCCGCAGAGGCGGAAAAGCTGAACGTGCCGCTGCTGGCCGAAGTGCCCCTGCATCTGGATGTGCGTCTGTCCTCAGACGGGGGTGCGCCGATCGTGGTCTCCAAGCCCGACAGCCCGCAGGCCAAGGCGTTTCAGGACATCGCGGCAGGGCTGGTGGAGCGCGGCGCCGCATGAGCGAGGAGGTCACCTTTCCGCCCCTGATGACGGGCGACGCTGCCGGTCCGGGGCAGGATCCCTTTGACCTGGCGCGCCAGAAGGCAGAGCTGGGCGTGGACGCAGGGCTGGTGGTGTATGACCTCGGCGCCGACACTCTGCGCGCAGCGCTGGTGCTGGCGCCGGAGGTGCCGCTGGCACAGGCGATGGCGATGCTGCCCACCTGTGGCGTCGGTTTCCAGAACGCCCTTGGCGCGCTGGCCCCGCCAGAGGTGGCCGTCCATCTGGACTGGGAGGGCGGATTGCGTATCAACGGGGCCCGCTGCGGCAGCCTGCGCATTGCCGCCAGCACCGATGATCCCGCCGCGCAACCCGACTGGCTAGTGGTCGCGCTGGAGCTGCCGCTCTGGCCTCAGGGCGACGGTGGCGAGACCCCGGATCAGACCGCGCTTTATGCCGAAGGCTGCGCCGAGGTCACCGCCCCGCGCCTGCTGGAGAGCTGGACCCGCCATTGCCTGCACTGGATCAACCGCTGGGACGAGGGCGACCTGAAAGCGCTGCATGCGGAATGGCAGGGATTGGCCCATGGCATCGGCGAGGATCGGCAACAGGCCGGCCTCGACGGCACATTCCTTGGCGTGGACGCAGATTTCGGCATGCTGCTGCGCGATGACACAACGACCCACCTGATCCCGCTGACCACCGTGTTGGTGCGGGACTGACAGGAGAGAGACGACATGAAACTGGCCCGTGCCATCCACTTTGACGAAAGCGACATGAACGTCTTTGCCAGCCCCGCCCGCACCGGCGAGTGGTGCATCTCTGGCGGCTTTGAATTCTCCAACTGGAGCGAAGGCGATCTGGTCGGCAAACAGCGCCAGGCCTTTGCCAACGGCTGGATGGGTCTGGAAACCGGAGGGCGCGTGACCTTTGTCGCCGTCACCCAGGTCGAGAGCGATGAGGCTGCTGCCCTGATCGAACAACTCGCCGCGCATTTCGTCACCCTCTACGGCGCTCCCGATCTGGCGACTGCACGACCGGTGGCCGAAGCCGAGCTCGATCACATGGCGGAATTGTGCGAGGATCACGCGCCCAACACGCTGCTGACCGTCGCGCGCGAGCTGACGGATGCCGGGGTGCGCGAGAGCTTTCGTGTGATCGAGGCACAGTCGGCAGGGCTGGAGCAATTCGCCATCCACGCCACCCCTGAAAGCTGACGGATGAACCTTGCCAACCCAGACGCGGCACAGGCGAGGAAAGAACATGCAATAGGGGGACGGCAGGGCTGGCACGACCCCACATCTCGCATTAGGCTTCCTGCATGGATTGCGTCATATCGTGGCGCGAACCAGACATTCAACAGGGTATCAAATATGCTGAAAACTACATTTGGGGCTTTGGCCCTGTGTTGCGTTGCGGGGTTGGGCAATGCGGCAAATCTCTTTACCGAAGCGGGCAACTGGGCCGCTGTCTACAAGGGCAACACCTGCCACGTCTATACCGTGTCATCGGCGCGCGACACCTCCGGCTATCTTGAATTTACCTTCAAGAACAAAGGTCTCAACGCAACGTTTGACTATATCTATACGCCCTACACCCCGGACGAGGTCGACCCACCCTGGGACGAGTCGGAAGATTTTGTCACGCTCTATATCGATGACGAACAAGTCTGGTTCGGCGACGAGATGTTCTTTTACACCGGCCCCGGCTTCACCTATGGCGCAAGCATGACGCCCGGTTTCATTCCCGAAGTTCTCGATGCCATGCTGTCAGCCCAGAGCGATTTCGGCTTTGCGGTAGAGCGCGCCGCCGAGGGCGAAACCTGGCTCTACGGTGGCTTCTCGCTTGACGGGCTGGATCAGGCGCTCGCCAAGGCGGGCGAGATGTGCCAGTTCGACCCAGGCGCGCTGCCCCAGTCCTGACACTCCGAACCTGACCCTCCGAAGGGGTACAGCCGAGGGGCGCGGGTTGACCGCCCCCCTTATTCACAATCCCGCCGCCGGCCTCAGTGACACCCGCGCGGGATCTCCTCCTGCCACTCGCGAGTCAGCACAAGCTCTTCGCCCTCATAAGCCTTGATCCCGCGCCAAAGGTAGAATGTTTCTCGATCACAGGTCATGCGACTGTCCGTCTCGATCCGCACCGCCCAGTCGTCGCGCGCGAATTCGAACACCCAATTGCAGTCGAACTGTGCTGTGGCCGGGTCATCGGGGTGGATCGCATAGCGCATGCGCACATTGCTGCCGACCAGCTGGCCGTGGCTGGCGTTGCGCGCCGCACCATAGCTGTCAAAGCTCTCCAACACCTGCGTGCCATCGGCCTCCACCCGCGTTTCCGCCTCGCCCCAGGGGGCCTCCAGCACCTCCGCCTGATAGGTCGGATATTCCCGCGCCGGGGCTGGCGCTTGCGGGGCGATCTCTGTGTCCACCCGGCGTTCCGGCAGCACCAGCACGCAGCCCTCCAGATGCAGGGTGATCTCCGCCGCCTCCGGCGCGGGCCAGACGATGGGCCAGTAGGAGGTGGACAGCGCCAGCCGCAGCTGATGCCCCGCTAGCAGGCGATGGGCGCATTCGTTCAGCTCGAACTCTACCTCGTAGCGCTTGCCCGGCTCCAGTCGCGTTGCGACCTCGTGACTGTCATCGTGGCACAGGTTGCGGGGACGATAGGTGATCCGCTGCGATTGCCCCGAGGGCGCCACGTCGCAGAGCCGCGCCACCACCTGCGCCACTGGCCGGTCAACGCTGAAGGCCAGCCGCACACGCGGGCGGCCCAACAGCTCCATCGGCGCCAGCAAGGGCGTGCTGTCAAAGCAGGTCGATGCCGCATCATCCACCGTCTGATCGCCCGGGCGTTCATTGTCGATGCGGATGCCGGGGCAGAAATAGCCGCCCGCCTGCCCCACTGTCGCCGGGCTCTTGACCCGCGCCGTGCCCGCCTGCGGGTCGGGTGCGAACCCCTCTTCGGCCAGCGGCCAGACAACCTCGGAAACGCTCGGTGAGGGCCAGACCTCCTCCGCCACCCAGCGGCCATTCTGGGGCACATTCTTCGGGCTTGGCGGGGTGAATTCCTGCATGAAGACGCGATAGTCCGGCAGGCTGTCTGCCCCGGCCTCCTCGTCCTTCAGGTACTGATCAAACCAACGCAGCACCTCGCCATGGAAATCCGCGGCCTCGATCTGCGAGATATGCGCGTAGCGATGCTCCCACGGACCCATCAAGGCCTTGGCGGGCGCGCTGGTCATTTTTGCCGCAATCGCCGGGGGCGCGTTCACATAGGCATCGGCCCAGCCAGTAATCGCCAGCACCGGCGCTGTGATCGCCGACCAGTCCTCGCAGATGGAGCCGTGCTTCCAGAACCCGTCCCGCGTCGGATGCCGCAGCCAATCCGCCGCCATGAACGGCAGATCCTCGATCCGTCCCAGCCATTCGCTACGCCAGTCGGGGCGCAACACCGGGTCCAGCGGGCGGGTCATATAGGCGAACATCTGGCTCGCCCAGTTTGTGTTGTCACTCAGCAGGCAGCCGCCCATGTAGTGGATGTCATCGGCGTAACGATCCACGGTGGAGGCCACGGAGACCACCGCCTTTAGTGCCTCGGGGCGCCGGTAGGCCATCTGCAAGCCGTTGAAACCGCCCCAGGAAATGCCGATCATCCCGACCTTGCCGCTGGACCAATCCTGCGACGCGATCCAGTCCAGCAGCGCCTCGCCGTCCGACAATTCCTGTTCGGAATACTCATCGTCGAAGCGCCCGTCGCTATCGCCGGAGCCTGCGATATCCACCCGCACGCAAGCATAGCCCTGGGCGGCGAACACCGGATGCGTGGTGGCATCACGCGGCGCGGTGCCGTCGCGTTTGCGGTAAGGCAGGTATTCAAGGATCGCGGGAAACGGCCCCGTGCCCTCCGGCAACCACATCCGCGCCGCCAGACGGCGGCCATCGGGCAGCGGGATCCAGAGGTGCTCGGTCTCGGTGATCTGATATTGGTCTGACATGCCGGCCTCCTGCTCTTGCGTCTTTGGCCCCGACCCTGCGCCAAATCAACGTGAGGGGAAACTGCGCGCTTGTACGCAATTGCACGTATCTTTACGCATACTCGCGTCAGATCGCGAAAGGGCATGTCATGAGCATTGCATTCAGTCAGAACCTCCGGTTCCTCTGTGCCGAGGCGCCCTCCATCGCGCAGGTCTGCCGCGAGATCGGCCTCAACCGGCAGCAGTTCAACCGCTACCTGTCGGGCGCGGGGCTGCCTTCCGCCCACAACCTGCGCCGCATCGCCCGTCACTTCGCGGTGGCGGAGGCGGATCTGTTTGCGGACCCTGCGCGCTTTGCCGCCGCCCGCAGGCCCGTCGCGGCCCCCAACCTACCTGCCCCGCTGACCCATTTGGGCCGTGGCTTTGCCGATCAGGCGCGCCACCTGCGCCGTTTCCTGGGCAGCTATCACGGGTATTACCGCACCCCGACCTGGCCCGGTCAGGTGCTGCGCTCGCTCATCCACCTGAAGGAACAAGACGGCCATGTGGTAAGCCACACGTTTGAGCGCGCCCGCGCTGCTGACGGCAGCATAAAGCAGCGCAGTGTCTATCAGGGTCTGGTCGCCTTGCGCGGCGGGCGCATCTGCCTGTGTGAAGCACCGCGCAACGACCTTGGCGCGATTGCGGAGACGATCCTGATGCCGGAGCATCCGCATCAGATCTCCTACCTACAGGGGCTGGTGCTTGGGGTCTCTGCGGGCGCAAGCCGTCGTCCGTTCTCCGCCCGCACCGTCTGGCTGCGGCTGGAGGAGAAGATCACCGCCCGTGCTGCCCTTGCCGCCACCGGCGCGCTGGCGCAGGACAGCCCGCGGCTGGACCCGAAGATCCGCCGCCTGCTGGGCGCGGACACGCCCCTGACCCTCACCCCGGACGTCTTTCCGCCCAGTTGACCTGCACCTAGTCCGTATCGCGCGGCAACACCGGCGCGGAGCGCTCCAGCGCCAGCTCCGCATCCGAGAACACCCATGGCCCGCGCACGCCAGGCACGCCCTCGGGGGCGATCTGCATGCCGCGATGCTGGATCTGCACGTCCTCAAAAGCCTGACCAATGGTGTTGATCGGCCCGGCCGGCACCGTGGCTTGTTCCAGCGCGGCCAGCAGATCCGCCTGGCCCCACTGCGCCAGCGCCGCCGCCAAAACCGGCGTCAGGTCGCCCCGGTTGGCCACCCGCAGCTGATTGGTCGCAAAGCGCGGATCGCCCTTCAGTGAACCGAGGTTCAGCACATCGCAAAGCCGGGTAAACTGCCCGTCATTGCCCACCGCAAGGATCACATGGCCATCGCGCACCGCCATCACCTGATAGGGCGCGATATTGGGGTGTTCATTGCCCATGCGGCTGGGGCTTTCACCCGTCGCGAGGTAGTTCATGTTCTGGTTCGCCAGCATCGCCGTGGCGCAATCCAAGAGCGACATATCGATATGCTGCCCACGCCCGGTGCGGTGGCGCTGCTCCACCGCTGCCAGGATGCCGATGCTGCCATAAAGCCCGGTGACCACATCGGTGATCGCCACACCCACTTTCTGCGGTTCACCGTCGGCGGCGCCGGTGACCGACATCAGCCCCGACATGCCCTGCAACAGGAAATCATAGCCCGCCCGCGTTGCATAAGGTCCGTCCTGACCGAACCCCGTGACCGAACAATAGATCAGTCGCGGATTGATCTCCTGTAGGCTGGCGTAATCCAGGCCGTATTTTGCCAGCCCGCCCACCTTGAAATTCTCGATCAGGATATCGGCATCCTGCACCAGCGCGCGCACCTTCGCCTGCCCCTCGGGCGTGCGGAAATCAGCCGTCACGCAGCTTTTGCCCCGGTTCGCGGCATAATAATATGCGGCGGTGCTGTCGCCATCACGCTCGATGAAGGGCGGGCCCCAGCGGCGGGTGTCATCGCCCTCGGGGCTTTCCACCTTGACCACATCTGCACCCAGATCCGCCAGCGCCTGCCCGATCCAGGGGCCGGCGAGAATACGGGCGAGTTCCACCACCTTGAGGCCTTGAAGCGGGGTCATGAGCGCCATCCTTTGCATGTTAAACACTTGTTTTGCCTTGCATAGCCGACACCGACACCAAAGGCCAAGCCTTGCCGCACGCGACATAAGGGCCGAGGCCGTGTCAAACGCAGCCTCTGTCTGCGCCATCCGAACACGCATGCATGTCATTGCAGCGCCGCATGGCTTGGAGAGGGCAGCGCCAGCATTGCCAGACTCTTCGGCTGATTAATTCTTAAGCAGACTTTGCGCAAATCGCCGCAAAATGCGCCACACGCCCGCCCCCACATCACAAGTTTGCGGACTTAAATGGCAGTTTCGCAACCAGACTGGGAAAAAACAGTCACGGAGTTTGGGCCTCGGCGCAGCGTGCGCGGGCCGCCACACCGGGGGAGGCGCGCGATTACTCACATCGCTCATATCAGCACGCAGGGCACGCAGCAGGCCGCATTGGCGACGGCGGATCAGCCGCGCGCTGTGGGTCGTGCGATGGTGTCATCCAAGCGCCGCACCGATGGGTGCATCGCACTGGATGGGCTGCGCCAATCCGGCGCGCTGAAGCTGTTGTTCCCGCAGGGCCGCCCGCCGGTGGAGGCGGTGATGGTCAATACCGCTGGCGGCATCACCGGCGGCGACCGCTTTGCCGTTGCGGCGACCGCTGGTCCGGACAGTCAGCTCACCCTGACCACACAGGCAGCAGAACGCGTCTACCGCGCGCAGCCGGATCAGACCGGCGAGATGGTCACCACGCTTGAAGTTGCAGGTGGCGCACGATTGAATTGGCTGCCGCAGGAGACGATCCTGTTTCAGACCAGCAGCTATCGTCGGTCCCTGCGCGCGGATCTGGCCGCCGATGCGCGGTTGTTGCTGGTGGAACCCCTCGTGCTGGGCCGTGCCGCCATGGGAGAGCAGCTGACCGCAGCGCAGTTTTGCGACCGTATCGAGATCTTTCGTGCCGGTCGGCGGGTCTATCATGACGCGATCCGCTTGCACGGCGACATTACAGCCCAGATGGCCCGCCCCGGTCTTGCCGGAGTCCTGTCGGCCCCTTGCGGCGCGATGGCCACATTGGTTCTGGCCGCACCGGAGGCCGAGGGGGCGCTGGACTGGATCCGCAGCGCCCTGCCCGCTGGCGGCACCGCCCTTGGGGGTGCTTCTCTGCTGGCCGCCGACCTTCTTCACCTCAGGCTTCTGGCGACCGACAGCTTTGTCCTGCGCCAGAGCCTTCTGCCCATTCTCGACCGGCTGACCAATGGCGGTCTGCCGCGCTGCTGGAGACTTTGACGCGATGAACCTGACCCCGAGAGAGAAAGACAAACTGCTGGTCGCCATGGCCGCCGAGGTGGCCCGCAAACGGCTGGCGCGCGGCGTCAAGCTCAACCACCCGGAGGCGATCGCGCTGATCACCGACGCGGTGGTCGAAGGCGCCCGCGATGGCCGCTCGGTGGCAGAGATGATGCAGGCGGGCGCCGAGGTTATTACCCGCGATCACTGCATGGCGGGCGTGCCCGAGATGATCCACGAGGTGCAGGTCGAGGCCACCTTTCCCGATGGCACCAAGCTGGTGACCGTCCACAACCCCATTCGCTGACAGTATAATCCGGAGACCCAAACCTATGAAACACCTGCCCGCTCTGACACTCGCCCTGATGATCGCTGCCGGACCGGCATTGGCCCATGGCGGCGCGCATATCCATCCGCATGGCGCGGAGGTCTGGATCGCCCTCGCGGTGGTTGCGGTGATCGTGGTGGGCTGCATCAAACTGATGCGAGGGCGCAAATGATCCCCGGCGAGATGTTCCCGGCCCCCGGTGATCTGGTCCTGAACGCCGACGCCGAAGTGATCACGGTTATGGTTGCCAACACCGGCGACCGGCCGGTGCAGGTGGGCAGCCACTATCACTTTGCCGAAACCAACCCGGCGCTGGACTTTGACCGGGCGGCGGCCCACGGCCTGCGTCTGGACATCGCTGCGGGCACCGCCGTGCGGTTCGAACCCGGTCAGCGCCGCGAAGTGCAACTGATCCCGATCTCCGGCGCGCGCCGGGTCTATGGCTTCAACCAGCAGGTGATGGGGGATTTGTAACCCCCCATCTATTTGTCAGATATATTTGGAAACGATGGACGCGATCATCATCACATATCCAGCGACCTTCAACAGGTCAGGAAGCCAATCCATGGCACCCTCCGTGTTAGAGAAAATTAGATTTGGATACGCACCGAGCGGACGTGCTTCAGGTGAAGATCTCGCTCTAGATAGTCAGCCCTGCGGGCAGCTCTTTTCTCGCAGTTCCCAAATTTACCGAGGTGGGATCACCTCACCGCCGCTGGTAGCGGATTACTCAGCTGCCTCAACATATAGCACTTAAACTGTCCTAAGACAAGTGATCGCCAAATAGGAATACCTGACATGCCCGCCAAAATCCCCCGCGCCGATTATGCCGCCATGTATGGCCCCACCACCGGAGACCGTGTGCGGCTGGCCGATACCGATCTGATCGTTGAGGTGGAGCGCGACCTCACCGGCCCTTATGGCGAGGAAGTGAAATTCGGCGGCGGCAAGGTGATCCGTGACGGCATGGGGCAGTCTCAGGCAACACGCGCCGCGGGGGCTGTGGATACCGTCATCACCAATGCGCTGATCCTTGATTGGACCGGGATCTACAAGACGGATGTCGGCCTGCGGGATGGTCGCATTGCCGCCCTCGGCAAGGCAGGCAACCCCGACACGCAACCGGGTGTCGACATCATCGTCGGCCCCGGCACCGAGGTGATCGCCGGCGAAGGGCGCATCCTGACCGCGGGCGGCTTTGACAGCCACATCCATTATATTTGCCCGCAACAGATCGAGGACGCGCTGCACTCGGGCCTCACCACCATGCTGGGCGGAGGCACCGGGCCAGCCCATGGCACTTTGGCCACCACCTGTACCCCCGGTGCCTGGCACCTTGGTCGCATGATGCAGGCGGCGGATGCCTTTCCGATGAACCTGGCCTTTGCGGGCAAGGGCAATGCCTCGCTGCCCGCGGCGCTGGAGGAACAAGTCAACGCCGGGGCCTGCGCGCTGAAACTGCACGAGGATTGGGGCACCACCCCCGCCGCCATCGACTGCTGCCTGAGCGTTGCCGACGCGATGGATGTGCAGGTGATGATCCATACCGATACATTGAACGAGAGCGGCTTTGTCGAGCACACTGTTGCCGCCATGAAAGGCCGCACCATCCACGCCTTTCACACCGAGGGCGCGGGCGGCGGCCATGCGCCGGACATCATCAAGATCTGCGGCGAGGAACACGTGCTGCCGTCCTCGACCAACCCGACCCGGCCCTTTACTGTCAACACGCTGGAAGAACACCTCGACATGCTGATGGTCTGTCACCATCTGGACAAGTCGATCCCCGAGGACGTGGCCTTTGCCGAAAGCCGCATCCGGCGCGAGACCATCGCGGCCGAAGACATCCTGCACGACATGGGCGCGTTTTCGATCATCGCATCGGACAGCCAGGCCATGGGGCGCGTTGGCGAGGTAATCATCCGCACCTGGCAGACCGCCGACAAGATGAAGAAACAACGCGGACGACTGAGCGATGAAACCGGCGAGAACGACAACTTTCGCGTCCGTCGCTATGTGGCGAAATACACCATCAACCCGGCCATCGCCCATGGCATCGCCCATGAGATCGGATCGATCGAGGTCGGCAAACGCGCCGATCTGGTGCTGTGGAACCCGGCGTTCTTTGGCGTGAAGCCGGAAATGGTGCTGATGGGCGGCAGCATTGTCTGCGCCCAGATGGGTGACCCCAACGCCTCCATTCCGACACCTCAGCCGGTCTACTCACGGCCCATGTGGGGCGCCTATGGCCGCTCGGTCGAACACTCCGCCGTGACCTTTGTCTCCGAGGCCGCGCAGGCCGCGGGCATCGGCAAATCGCTGGGGCTGGCGAAACAGACACTGGCGGTGAAGGGCACGCGCGGCATTGGCAAATCGGCGCTGAAGCTCAATGACGCAACACCGCATATAGAAGTGCACCCGGAGACCTACGAGGTGCGCGCCGACGGCGAACTGCTGACCTGCCAACCGGCGGCAGAGCTGCCGATGGCCCAGAGATATTTCCTGTTTTAAGGTGACGACGCATTTAACTAGAGGAGCCTGCCCATGTCCCGCCTGCCCGCCCTTGTCGCATCGCTGATGCTGCCCCTGCCGCTGTGGGCAGAGATCTGTCCCGTTGCCGCAGATCTGACCACCGGAGGTATCGCCTTTGATGTCAACGGGATCGACATCGAGATCTTTCGCCAGAAACGCCCTGGCCTGATCGAAAGCTTTTACGCCTATGAAGGCGATCCAGGGAACGGCACTCGGGCAATGCTGGCGCAGGGTCTGTATGTGCTGGAGCTGGTGGACCTGGAAAACGGCGACATCACTCCCGACAGCCGGGGCGCCTACAGTTTCCCGGTTGCCCCGTCCCAACTCCCACTACCTGACCTCGAGACCTCACCCCGCACCGAATGGACCTTTACCGTTGCTCATAACTTCAGCGGTGACCTTGGAAGTGAAACGCAGGTCTATACGGTCATGCCGAAGGAGGAAAAAAGCTATGGCGACTGTGCCTATCCGATGATTCCCATCCAGATGCGTTACACCACCGATACCGGAGAAGAGATCGAAATGCTGCATTTCCTGCCGGACCTCGGGATCTCTTACCTTGCCAGCGTAGCGTATGACGGCGGCGAGGATATTTATGACTATCAAACCATCAGGGCATTGAAATAATGCAAGTTTTTTCAGCAATCTCAATAGCCTTGCCTTTGACGCATGACGGGAATGCGTCAGAACTACTAACCTATTTGCTGCAACGCAGCTATGTTGAAGCCACGGGAGCCACAGTCTTGAACACAGGAGCAATTCCCAATGGCATACGCAACGAACGCACAAGCAAACAACAGCTTCAATCCGCTGGCACTGATCGCCGGTTTCTTCCGCGCCATCGGCAACGGTCTGGTGCACATCGCGGAATCGAACCACCGCGTGAACCGTGCGCGCACGCTGATGGCGCTGTCGGACGAAGAGCTGGCACAGCGCGGCATGAAACGCGACGATGTGGTGAAACACGTCTTTGGCGACATCATGTATATCTGAGCCACCGCGCGCTCGACGGTACTGAAAATATCCGCCTGGGGGGCCGCACATGAGCGCCCCCCGGCTGACCGCCCGCCGCTACCATGGCCACGCCCATGACCCGAGCCCGTGCGACAGCGTCGTGCTCGACTATGACGCCCGTTTTCTGCGCCGCAAGGTCCTGACCTGCGCAAGCGGAGCGCGGCTGCTGGTGGACCTTCCACAGACAACCTCGCTCGACCACGGTGGCGTATTGCTGCTGGAGGATGGCGGCGAGGTGCGTGTGGTCGCAGCCCCGGAACCGCTTCTGGAAGTGACCGATGGTCACCTGCCACGCATTGCCTGGCATATCGGCAATCGCCACACCCCCTGCCAGATCGAGGACAACCGCCTGCTGATCCAGCGCGACCACGTGATCCGCGCCATGCTGGATCATCTGGGCGCCACCTGCCGCGCGGTCGAGGAACCCTTCACCCCCGAGGGCGGCGCCTATGGTCACGGGCGCACCCATGCACATGAACACGGCCATACCCACCACGATGGCGGCCACTCTCATGCACACGATCACGACCACGGTCATGACCACAGCCACGAGCACTGAGATGAGCAGCACGGCGACGCTTCTGCTGATGCAATGGCTCTCTCCGGCCTATCCGGTGGGGGCCTTTGCCTATTCCCACGGGCTGGAAACCGCCGTGGCCGACGGGCACGTCCAAGATGGTGCAGGGCTGAGCGACTGGCTTGCCGATCTGCTTTGCCAGGGCGGCGCGCAATCGGATGCGGTTCTTCTGGCCTGCGCCTGGCGGGCGCAAACGGGCGAAGAGCTGGCAGAGATCGACGAAGTCGCTCGCGCCTTCTGCCCCTCGGCGGAGCGCCTGCGCGAAACCGACCTGCAGGGGGATGCCTTCTGCCGGACCACCGCCGGGATCTGGGGCGACGCCCTCCCCGCGCTCACCTACCCGGTTGCGGTGGGCCGCGCGGCGCAATTGCACGACATTCCGCTGGAGCCCACGTTGCAGATGTATCTGCAGGCTTTCATGTCCAATCTCATCGCCGCGGGCCAACGCCTGCTGGCGCTTGGCCAGCAGGAGGCGCAACATCGCCTCGCTGCGCTAACGCCCTTGCTGCGGGACACCGCGGCATCTGCCCTGGTCGCGACGCGCGACGACCTGTTCGGGGCAAGCTTTGCCGCCGATATCGCCTCCATGCGCCATGAAACCCAATATTCGAGGATCTTTCGCTCATGAGCACTCCAAACGGCCCCCTGCGCGTCGGCATCGGCGGCCCGGTCGGCGCTGGCAAGACCACGCTCACCGCGCAACTCGCCCGCGCACTAAAGGATCACCACTCCATCGGCGTCATCACCAATGACATCTACACGCAGGAGGATGCGGAGGCGCTGATGCGCCAGCAGATCCTGCCGCAGGACCGGGTGATCGGGGTGGAGACCGGCGGCTGCCCCCACACCGCAATTCGCGAGGATGCCTCGATCAATCTTGCCGCCGTGGCGGAAATGCAAAACCGCCACCCGGAGATCGAGATTGTGCTCATCGAGTCGGGCGGCGACAATCTGTCGGCCACGTTCTCACCGGAACTGGCGGATGTGACGCTCTATGTGATCGACGTGGCGGCTGGCGAGGAAATCCCGCGCAAGGGTGGCCCCGCGATCACCCGCTCCGACCTGCTGATCATCAACAAGACCGATCTTGCGCCCCACGTTGGCGCGTCCCTCGACGTGATGGAACGCGACGCCACCCGCATGCGCCGGGGGCTGCCCTTTGTCTTTGCCGCCATGCGTCATGGCGAGGGGGTGCAGGAGGTGATCCGGCACCTGTGCGAGATCGGCGGTCTCGACTCACCCGCCGCTCTGACCGAGCGCAATTAAGCTCAGGCGCTGCGATGACGGCCCTCTCCCAATGGGCCCAAACACGAGTGTGCCCGAGGCCATTAGACCGTCGGGCACATGAGATATCGTCTTTGTATTCGGATGTCCGGCTGCCAAAACGCTGCGCCCCCGAGCGTCAGTCGCTGCGAACCATGGCATAATCAGCAGAGGTTCCGGACGTGCAGTGAATGCCCTCGGCATAGACCTTCGTCAGAGAGACGCCTGCAACAAGGGCGGCCAAAGAAATTGTTTTAATGTGTTGAATCATATCCGTACCCTCCGGCAATCGGGACTGGGCATGTGCCCCATTGATCCGACGCTAGCAGCGGATCAACGCCGGAAATATGAACCGCTTCACACAAGGGCGGAAAAATCTCTGATCCACCTTGGTCCGTTTTCCGCTCCGTGCCATACAGGGGGCCGACGCAGGCGTCAGGGCAGCGGTCGAACAAGGGCAGGACAACAGCAATCCCTTTCAACACCAAACCCTTTGCGACATTGATATGAAATTTGAGAATTAGAACTGGAATTGTTAGCGCTAACTTGGCATATAGACCGCGAGACTGGATCTCTCGCGCCGTGCCGCGTCGCGCGGACCCCCAACGAGACCCCTGAGGAGCTGATCCGATGAGCGATATCTGGCAGACACTCGCCGACCACCGCGCCGCCACCAAAGACACCCCGCTGGCCGCCCTGTTCGATCAGGACGCACAGCGCTTCGCCGGCTTCTCGGCCGAGGCGGACGGGCTGTTGATGGACTATTCCAAGACCGCCCTGGATGGCACTGCCCGCGACCTGTTGCTAGAGCTGGCGCATCGCTGCGACCTGCAAGGCAAGATCGACGCGATGATGTCGGGCGCAAAGATCAACACCACCGAGGGCCGCGCGGTGCTGCACACCGCCCTGCGCGCCCCCGCCGATGCGGTGATCGAGGTGGACGGTGAAAACGTGGTGCCCGGCATTCACGAGGTGCTGACCCGCATGGGCGGCTTTGCCACCGCCCTGCGCGATGGCAGCTACAGCACCAAATCCGGCGCGGCCTTCACAGATGTGGTCAACATCGGCATCGGCGGCTCCGATCTGGGTCCGGTGATGGCGACGCTGGCGCTGGCACCCTACCATGACGGCCCGGCCTGCCATTTTGTCTCCAACGTGGATGGTGCCCATATCCATGATGTGCTGGCGGGACTGAACCCAGAAACCACGCTGATCGTGATCGCCTCCAAGACCTTCACCACCATCGAGACGATGACCAACGCGCAGACCGCGATCACCTGGCTGCAGGCCAGCCTGGGCGAGGATGTCTCAGGCCATCTTGCCGCAGTCTCCACCGCGATGGACAAGACCGCCGCCATGGGCATCCCCGACGCCCGGGTGTTTGGCTTTGCCGATTGGGTCGGCGGGCGCTATTCGCTCTGGGGCCCGATCGGCCTGCCGATCATGATCGCCGTGGGGCCGGAGAACTTCCGCGCATTCCTTGATGGCGCGGCGGCGATGGACGCCCATTTCCGCGCCGCACCGCTGGCGGAGAACCTGCCCGCCCTGCTCGGCCTCATCGGCATCTGGCACAACAACATCTGCGGCTATGGCTCGCGCGCGGTGCTGCCCTATGATCAGCGATTGGCGCGCTTGCCCGCCTATCTGCAACAGCTCGACATGGAATCAAACGGCAAATCCGTTGACCTCGACGGCGCCCCGCTGCCCCGCGCCTCCGGCCCGGTGGTCTGGGGCGAGCCGGGCACCAATGGCCAGCATGCGTTCTATCAGCTGCTGCATCAGGGCACCCAGGTCGTGCCCACCGAGTTCCTCATCGCCGCCACCGGCCACGAGCCGGATCTGGCCCATCAGCACAACCTCCTGAAAGCCAATTGCCTCGCCCAATCCGAGGCCCTGATGCTGGGTCGCTCCTATGAGGAGGCCCACAGCATCGCCGAAGGCCGCGGCTTTACCGGTGCCGAGGCGGAGCGGATGGCAGGTCATCTGTCCTTCCCCGGCAACCGCCCCTCGATCACCCTCGCCTACCCCAAACTCACGCCATTCGTGTTTGGCCAGATCGTCGCGCTATATGAACACCGTGTGTTCACCGAAGGCGCCATCTGGGGCATCAACTCCTTTGACCAATGGGGCGTCGAACTGGGCAAGGAGCTGGCCACCCGCCTGCTGCCCATGGTCGAGGGCGAAGATGCCTCGGCCAAGGACGCCTCCACCCGCGGCCTGCTTGCAAAGCTCGCGACCTGAGCCCACCCGCCAACCAAGAGGACGACATTCATGGTATCCCGCGTCATCCCCGTAGACAGTTTCGACTTTGTCCTGTTCGGCGCCACCGGCGACCTGGCACGGCGCAAGATCCTGCCCAGCCTGTTCCACCGTTTCCAGATCGGCCAGTTCGACGAGGCCAGCCGCATCATCGGGGCGTCACGCTCCAAGATGGATCAGGGCGAATTCCAGACGCTCGTGGGCGACGCGCTGAAGGAATTCGGCGACATCCCCGCCGATGCGGAGCCGGATGTGGAACGGTTCCTGGCGCTGCTGGACTATGCCTCGGTGGATGCCAAGGGCGATGGCGGCTGGTCCGACCTCGGCGCAAAGCTGCGCGACGGCGTGGTGCGGGCCTTCTACCTTTCAGTGGCGCCCTCGCTGTTTGGTGACATCGCCGGACGGCTGAAGGCCACAGGTGTTGCCGATGACGACAGCCGCATCGTGGTGGAAAAACCCTTTGGACATGACCTCGCCTCGGCGCAGGCGCTGAATGCCGCCCTGCGCGAGCATTTCGAGGAAAGCCAGATCTACCGGATCGACCACTACTTGGGCAAAGAAACGGTGCAGAACCTGATGGCGCTGCGCTTTGCCAACTCGCTGTTTGAACCGCAGTGGAACTCGCATCACATCGACCATGTGCAGATCACCGTCTCCGAGAGCATCTCGGTGGCGGGGCGTGGTGAGTACTACGACAAATCCGGCGCGATGCGGGACATGGTGCAGAACCACCTGATGCAGCTTCTGTGCCTGACTGCGATGGAGCCGCCCTCGACCTTTGAACCCAACGCCGTGCGCAACGAAAAACTCAAGGTCATCGAGAGCCTCGAGGCCACGCCGATGGACAATATCGTGCGCGGCCAGTACCGCGCCAAGGCGGGCGACGACAGCTACCGCGATCATGCGGGTGATGCCGCCAGCCGCACCGAGAGCTTTGTCGCGATGAAGGTCGAGGTGGCCAACTGGCGGTGGGCCGGCACGCCCTTCTACCTTCGCACCGGCAAATGCCTGCGCGAGCGGGTGTCGGAGATCGCGGTCTACTTCCGCAAGCCGCCGCACAACATCTTTGGCGAGGACAACGCCATCGACGGCAACATGCTGGTCATTCGCCTGCAGCCGGACGAGGGCATCACGCTCAAGACCACCATCAAGGATCCCGGCCCCGGTGGTATGCGCCTGACCTCGGCGGATCTGGACATGACCTTTGCCGACAGCCTGCCCGAGGCGGGACGCCCACAGGACGCTTATGAGCGGCTGATCATGGATGTGATCCGCGGCAACCAGACCCTGTTCATGCGCGGCGACGAGGTCGAGGCCGCCTGGGCCTGGGCCGATCCCATCGTCGGGGCCTGGGACAATTCCACCCGCGCGCCGCAACCCTACGATCAGGGCGGCTCCGGCCCCGAAGACGCGCTCCTGCTCCTGCATCGCGATGGCCGCCGCTGGCGTCCCATCGGCGCATGACCTCAGCTTTGACCCATCCCATCCCGTTTCGACACCATAAGGAGGCACGCCAATGTCGCTCCACGCTACACTCGCCGCCGTCACCGACCGGATTATTGAACGCAGCCGCCCCACCCGCGAGGCCTATCTGGCCCGGATGCGCGCCGCCGCCTCCAAAGGCCCCGCGCGCGCGCACCTCAGCTGCTCTGGTCAGGCCCATGCCTATGCCGCCACGGGCGAGGATCAGGACACGCTGGCCACCGGCAGCGGCGGTCACCTCGGTATTGTCACGGCCTATAACGACATGCTCTCGGCGCATCAGCCGTTTGAAACCTACCCGATGCTGATCCGCGAAGCCGTGCGCGAGGCGGGCGGCACCGCGCAGGTGGCGGGCGGCGTTCCGGCCATGTGCGACGGGATCACCCAGGGCGAGGCGGGTATGGAGCTGTCGCTCTTCTCCCGCGACAGCATCGCCATGTCGGTGGGCATCGCCCTCAGCCACAACGTCTTTGACGCCGCCGTCTTCCTCGGGGTCTGCGACAAGATCGTGCCGGGTCTGGTGATCGGCGCGCAGGCCTTTGGCCATCTGCCCGCAGTGTTCCTGCCCGCCGGGCCGATGACCTCCGGCCTCTCAAACGATGAAAAGGCCCAGATCCGCCAGAAATTCGCCAAGGGCGAGATTGGCCGGGATGAGCTGCTGAAAGCCGAGATGGCCGCCTATCACGGCCCCGGCACCTGTACGTTTTATGGCACCGCCAACACCAACCAGATGCTGATGGAGTTCATGGGCCTGCACCTGCCCGGCTCCTCCTTTATCAATCCCGGCACCGAACTGCGCGATGCGCTGACCCGCGAAGGCGCCAAACGCGCGCTGTCGCTCTCGGCGCTTGGCAATGCCTATACGCCGACCTGCGACATCCTGGATGAGAAGGCTTTCGTGAACGGCATGGTCGGGCTTATGGCCACCGGCGGTTCCACCAACCTGCTGATCCACCTGATCGCCATGGCGCGCGCGGGCGGCATCATCCTCGACTGGCAGGATTTCTCCGAAATCTCCGACGTGGTGCCGCTGATCGCGCGGGTCTATCCCAACGGGCTGGCGGATGTGAACCACTTCCACGCCGCAGGCGGCCTGGGCTACATGATCGGCCAGCTGCTGGATGCGGGCTATCTGCATCCCGATACCAAGACCGTCGCAGGCGAAGGTCTCTGCGCCTATCTGATGGAGCCCTTCCTCGACGCGGGCGCCCTCACCTGGCGCAAGGGCAGCACCGAGACGCTGAATGACAAGATCGTCCGCCCGGCCTCCGATCCCTTCCAGCCCACTGGCGGGCTGTCGCGTCTCAGCGGCAACCTCGGCACTGGGGTGATGAAGATCTCCGCCGTCGCCGAGGAACACCGCGTGGTCGAAGCCCCGGTGCGGGTCTTCCACGATCAGGATGAGGCCAAGGCCGCATTCAAGGCGGGCGAACTCAACGACGGCGACGTGGTCATCGTGGTGCGCTTCCAGGGCCCCAAGGCCAATGGCATGCCCGAGCTGCATTCCATGACGCCCTTCCTGTCGATCATGCAGGGCCGTGGCCAGAAGGTGGCGCTGGTCACCGACGGACGCATGTCCGGCGCCTCCGGCAAGGTGCCCTCGGCGATCCATGTGGTGCCCGAAGCCCTTGACGGCGGCCCCATCGCCAAACTGCAGGATGGCGATGTGGTGCGGGTGGATGCCCTCACCGGCGATCTGCAGGTGCTGAGCGAAGGGGTGCTCGACCGCCCCGCCGTCACCGCCGATCTGTCTTCCTATCAGCACGGAACGGGCCGCGAACTCTTCGCCCTGTTCCGCAATTCCGTCACCTCCGCCGACACCGGCGCAACCGTATTTGGAGTCTGACCCATGGCCCTTACCCCGCAAGACGCCAGCAAACTGGCGCGCGAGATCTGTGCGCTGGCCCCCATCGTGCCCGTCCTGGTGGTGCATGACGTCGCCCACGCCCGCCCCCTCGCCGAGGCGCTGGTCGCCGGTGGCCTGCCCGCTCTGGAGGTGACCCTGCGCACGCCCGCAGCACTCGACGTGATCCGCGAGATGGCGCAGGTTGAGGGCGGTGTGGTCGGCGCCGGTACGCTGGTGACCCCTGCCGACGTGAGCGCCGCCGTGGCGGCGGGTGCCAAGTTCGGCGTCTCGCCGGGCTCCACTCCTCTGTTGCTGGATGCCGCACTGGCCGCCGACCTGCCGATGCTGCCGGGGGCTGCCACCGCATCTGAGGCCATGGCGCTGCTGGAGCGGGGCTATGACATGCTGAAGTTCTTCCCCGCCGAGGCCTCCGGTGGTGCCCCGGCACTAAAAGCCATCGGCGCGCCGCTACCGCAGATCTCTTTCTGCCCCACCGGCGGTGTCAGCCCGCAAAACGCCGACAGCTACCTGAGCCTGTCGAATGTGGTCTGCGCTGGCGGCAGCTGGGTTGCACCCGCAAAGCTGATCGAGGCCGGCGACTGGAAGGCGATCGAGGAGCTGGCCCGTGGAGCCAGCCAGCTGCCGCGCGGCTGATAGCCGACTGACGCGAGGCTGACGGCGGGCCAAGGATCGCCGCCTGCATACAGCTCTGAAACGCCCGCTCTCTGTACCGAGAGCGGGCGTTTTGTCATGTCTCGCGCAGGTGCCGCATCATTCACTGCCACACTATCCCGCGCCGATACGGCAACAATGACACGGACTGACAGGCTTGGACCACGTTGCCATTTGCATCCCGGAGATTGCCGCCAGGCGGCTGACCAATGACGCAAACTGCCATCGGCACCAGCGTCAAGGAAAGCGGCTTGGCGGACAACCCTGTCATTGCCAGCCAGAGTGGAATCAGCTTCTATCCCGCTCAGTTTTGTGGAGATCCAGATGAAATTCATTCAGTCCTTTGCCATCGCGCTTGTAGCGATCACGACACCATTGTTCGCGGATGCCGCCCCCGGTTACACGCGCCTCAAAGACACAACTCTAAACGACCGCCAACTTACACTGTCAGTATGGTACCCTTCTGACGAGACGGCTTCGGCGAAGATCGGCGGCAATGCAGTTTTCGTCGGAACACCCGCCTCAGTTGATGCTTCAACTCCCACCTCTCGACATCCGTTGATCATCGTATCTCATGGTGGTTTGCGCTCGGCTGTGGATACAGGCGCATGGCTCAGTGCGGCATTGGCACAGGCCGGGTCTATCGTGGTCGAAGTAAACTCGCCGCGCCCCCAAAACGGACCCGCCGCGACCGGGGAAATCTGGCAGCGCCCCCAAGACATAACCCGTGCCGTAGACCATATGCTGAGCAGCCCGGTCTGGGGCGATCACATTGATCACACCGAGATTTCTGCTGTCGGATTTGCATTGGGCGGCACGGCGGCGCTTCTGGTGGCAGGCCACGCATTTAATGCCGATCACTATAGGCAATCCTGCGCGCGGAGAGACGCCGGAAATCGGGATTGCGACTGGTACGCGGGTCAGGGTGTTGATCTGTCCAAAACAGATGTGACCCCATTGGAACAGCCCTTGAGCGACGCCCGCATCACCTCTGCTGTGGCGCTGGCCCCCGAATACTTGACCGCATTTGATCCAGATGCCTCTTCGGCAAACCCTCCATTCCTTCTGATGTCATTTGGCAGCGAGGGGCTGTCGTCAAAAGCAGCAGGACAAGACGCCTCTGTTGTGTCTTCCGATGCCACAGCCCCGGACGCGTTTTCCGTTTGCACCAAAGCTGGGGCAGATATTCTACGCGAGGATGGCGGTGACGACACATTATGCGCCGGACCGCAGGCAAACCGTTTGGCGGTCCACAAAGCCATTGCCGCAAAGATCAGCACCTTCCTTGGTGCGAAGTAGAAGCTTTGGGCCCGCCGGGATCCGACCCGCCGCGGGCTGCACGCTCTGCGCATGACCGCTTCGGACACAAGGGTTCGATGCGGTCACATCATGCCAGGCCATCCCCTGATGCCTTGGCAAACACGTCTCAGCCTTGACGGCACGCGCGCGTGACCCGGCCCCGTGCCCTGAATAAATCGTGCCAAGCCACCTGCAAATCGTGCCACTGCCGCGAATCCGCCGCCTCGCCCCTTGCACTGCGACGAAATGTGCCGATCTACTGGTATCCTTTCCCTGCCCCCACAGGCCAACCCGGAACATGAGGTCCCCATGGCGCAAGCAGAGCGTTTCCCCTTTGTCAAAACACTGAAAGGGTGTTGCGCCGTGCTGCAGGTGGAGCCGGAACACATCATGCGCCGCGCCGGTCTGCCGGTCGAGATGCTGGCGCATGAGGAACGTGGTGTCTCGGGCCACCAGATCTTTGCCCTCTGGGAGGCAACCTTTGCCGAAGCCGGCTCGTTGGAGCGGGCGTTTTATCTGGCCAAGACGTCCGCGCGCACGCCGTTCAAACCAGCGCTTCTGGCGTTTTCCTGTAGCCCCGACGTGGTGACCGGGCTGGAGAGGCTCAACGTTTTCAAGCCGCTGGTCGCCCCGGTGCAGATCACCTGTGCCCGGATGGAGGGGCGCACCCGAGTGATCATCACCTCGACCCTGCCGGACTGTCCGATCCCGGCAGCAACGTCGGTCTTTGAGCTGGTGTTCTTCCTGGAGGTGATCCGCGCCTGCACGGCGCATCACGTAGTGCCGATCACGGTCACGCTTCCGGCCTCGGTGTTGGCGCTGGACCTTGATCTGGCGGATCTGGAAGCCGAGGTCGGCTGCCGGATCACCATGGGCAAAAGCCTCAGCTTTCTGCTGTCAGCCGAGGACAGCACCCGCAGGCTGATTTCCGAGGCCACCGAGGTCTGGCCCGCCTTCGAGAAAGAGCTGCGCCGCCAGATGCTGGACTGGCGCGCCAGTCAACCGACCTCGGCGCGGGTGAAGTCGGCGCTGCTGGAACTGCTGCCCTCGGGCCATTCCACCGCAGATTCGGTCTGCCGTCAGGTGGTGATGTCGAAACGCACGCTCTACCGTCACCTCGCGCAGGAGGGCGTGACCTTCCAGTCGGTCCTTGACGAGACACGCACCGAGCTGGCGCTGCACTACCTGCGCCAAGACGACATCAGCGTCGAGGAGATCTCCTATCTCCTGGCCTATAGCGACCCGAATTCCTTCTACCGGGCCTTTCGCAACTGGACCGGGCTGACACCGCTGCAGGCCCGCGCCCGACTGGCCGCCGGCGATCTGATAACCTCGCTCTGAGGCCACCCGCATCGGCCCGTTTCACCAGACGACCGGGGGCTCTCCCGCCCAACGTCGCCGCATCACAGATGCAGCCACGTCGGTTGGGCCGGGCGGGGGCGCGGGCTCGCAGAGCCCGCGCCCCCGCTGGTCGCGTCAGGCAACGCCTGACGCGAAACCCCTCTAGCCACATCTGCATGAAGTTTGGCACCAATTGTTTTTGAACCCCTCGCACCGCACCCTATTTATTGAGAAGTCACCAGACGGCTGACCGGCCCCAACCCGATCCGCCCACCTTGACCTGCAGGCACTGGCCCGCCGCACGCATGCGGGCCGCCACCCCAACAGGAGACCGCAAGCCATGAGCTTTACCCTCAAGATCAACGGCGAGACCAAGACCGTCGATGCCGAACCGGGCACCCCCCTACTCTGGGTGATCCGCGATGACCTCAAGATGACCGGAACCAAATTCGGCTGCGGCGTGGCCTCCTGCGGCGCCTGTACCGTGCATCTGGATGGCGAGCCGGTGCGCTCCTGCCAGACCTATGTCGATGACATCGAGAACGCCGAGATCACCACCATCGAAGCGATCCAGGACGACAAGATCGGCGCCGCTGTCCAACAGGCCTGGACCGAGCTTGACGTGGTGCAATGCGGCTATTGCCAATCCGGCCAGATCATGTCCGCCGTCGGCCTGCTGCGCGAAACGCCCAAGCCCACCGCCGAAGACGTCGACAGCTACATGTGGGGCAACGCCTGCCGCTGCGCCACCTACCAACGCATCCGCGCCGCCGTGCTGCGCGCGTCCGAAATCATGGAGGCCTGAGATCATGACACTGAACACCTCCCGTCGCGGGTTCCTGAAATCCGCTGCCGCCGCCGGTGCCGTCCTGTTCGTCGGCGCCACCGCCAAGGGCGCCATGGCCGCAGGCCAGAGCGCCGACGCCATGCTGACCCCCTTTGTGAAGATCGATGCCAGTGGTCAGGTGATCGCCATCATCAAGCACTTTGAGATGGGTCAGGGCCCCGCCACCGGCCTCAGCACCATCATCGCCGAGGAAGTCGGCGTGACGATGGAGCAGATCGGCTTTGAGTTCGCACCGTCGGATCCGGCGGTCTACAACAACCTGTTCTTCGGCGCCTTTCAGGGCACTGGCGGCTCCACCGCCATCGCCAATTCCTGGGAGCAGTATCGCACCGCCGGCGCCACCGCCCGCGAAATGCTGATCGCCGCCGCCGCACAGGCCTGGGGTGTTGAGGCCACTGCGCTCGACATCATCGACGGTCAGGTGACCGGTGCGGGCAACAGCGCGCCGCTCGGCGATTTTGTCGCCGCCGCAGCCGAGATGACACCGCCCGAAGCGCCGCGCCTGCGCGATCCGTCGGAGTGGAAGATCATCGGCAACCCCAAGACCCGCCGCCTCGACAGCCCGGCCAAGGTCAACGGTCAGGCGCAATTCGCCATGGATGTGCAGCTGCCGAACCAGATGGTCACCATGATCAAGCGCACACCCCAGCGTGGCGGGCTTGTGGTCTCCTTCGACGACAGCGCCGCGAAGGACGTCAAGGGCTTCATCATGGCCCAGATCCTGCCCACCAAACACGGCGTCGCGGTCTATGCGGAAAACACCTGGGCGGCGATCCAGGCGCGCGAGGCGCTGGAGGTCGAATGGGACATGGCCGCGGCAGAAACCCGCTCCAGCGATGAGATCCGCGATGAAATCATGGCCGCCCTTGACGCAGAGCCCACCTACAACGTCAACAAGGCCGAGCGTGCAGCGGTGAAATCCGCCGTTGATGGCGCCGACACGGTGGTGGAGAAGACCTTCTACTTCCCGCTTCTGGCCCATGCCCCGATGGAGCCGCTGAACTGCACCATCGAGCAGACCGCCGAGGGTGACATCGTGCTGCATGACGGCGCGCAGATGCCGACCGGGCCGCATATGGCCTATCAGCAGATCTTTGAGCTGCCGCCCGAGAAGATCCACATCAAGACCATGCTGGCGGGTGGTTCTTTCGGTCGCCGGGCAACGCCGGATGCGGATTATCAGGTGGAGGCAGGCCTCGCCTTTGTGATGACCGACCGCACCCGCCCGGTGAAGCTGGTCTGGACCCGCGAGGACGACATCCGCGGCGGCTACTACCGTCCCGCCGTCGGCCACAGGGTGCGCGTGGGCCTCAACGCCGATGGCACGATCGCCGGCTGGGAGCATCAGGTTGCCGGGCAATCCATCGCCAAGGGCACCCCGTTCGAGCCGATGATGGTGCATGACGGCATCGACCACTCCTCCGTCGAAGGCATCGGCGACAGCCCCTACCAGATCCCGGGCATGGCCGTCGGCCTCACCGACACGCAAAAGGCAACCTCGGTGCTGTGGTGGCGCTCGGTCGGACACACCCACACGGCCTATGTGATGGAGACCATGATGGACATGGCCGCCCGCGCCGCAGGTCGCGACCCGGTGGAGTTCCGCCTGGCGCATCTGACCGGCGATGAGGCCGACCAGACCCGCAAGGCTGGCGTGCTGAGACTGGCCGCCGACAAGGCCGGTTGGGGCAAGGCACCTGCGGGCCGCACTCAGGGCATCGCGGTGCATAAATCCTTCGGCTCCTACGTCGCGGAGGTGGTGGAGATTTCAGGCAACATCGACGATGGCATCGTGATCGAAAAGGTCACGGCGGCGGTCGACTGCGGCATCGCCATCAACCCGGATGTCATCACGGCCCAGATCGAGGGCGGTATCGGCTATGGCATCGGGCACGCCATGCGCGACCAGATCACCCTGTCCGATGGCGCGGTGGAGCAGTCGAACTTCCCCGACTACGAGCCGCTGCGGATCTCGGACATCAAGATGATCGAGACCCATATCATGCCCTCGACCGTCGCCCCCACCGGCATCGGCGAGCCGGGCACACCGCCCTCCGCCCCGGCTCTGGCCAATGCCATTGCCGCCCTGACCGAGGACAGCGAGCTGGTGGCGGAGCTGCCGATGGCCGAGGCCGGCGTCTACTTCGCCTGATCCCGCCTGCGGTAGTCAGGACTTTGCAATGACAGCAGAGGGGCGCCTTCGGGCGCCCCTTTTTATGCGCCGGCTGTCCTGCGTTTGCGCCTGCCGTTGCACCGAACGTTGCCGCTGTCATCGCACCTGTTTGAAAAACCACTTGCCCTCAACCATGGTTGAGCCGCGACAAAGGTCTCCGACCGCAATTATCGGAGACCATGCACATGCGAATTTTCCTTCTCGGCGCCACCGGCTCCATCGGCAGCGCAATCCTCGGCACCCTCGTGGCAGCGGGCCATCAGGTCACCGCCCTCTGCCGCTCCGACCACAGCGCCTCTGCCGTGGCGCGACGGGGCGCCGCCGTCCAACGCGGCGACATGCGCGCACCCCGGGGCTGGGCCCATGCGCTGAGAGATCAGGACGCGGTGATCCAGGCCGCCGCCACCTTCGACACCGACATGGCAGAGGCCGACCGCGCGGTGGTGGATGCGCTTCTCGAGGTGGGCGCGACCCGCAACAGCCCGCTGCGGGTGGTCTATACCGGGGGCTGCTGGCTCTATGGTGACACAGGCGGGCGGATCGTCGACGAAGCATCCGGATTTGCCCCGATCCCCGCCTTTGCCTGGATGCTCGACCACGCTGATCTGCTGATGCGATGCCCCGGCCTCTCCACAGCGGTGATCCACCCCGCCATGGTCTATCACGCGGGCGGCGGCGTGTTTGATGACATGCTTGCCGACATCCGTGCCCACCGCCCCATCGAGATCCGCGGCCACCCCGACATCCGCTGGCCACTGGTCCATCGCGATGACCTCGCTCTTGCCTACCAGCTGTTGGCAGAAATGCAGGGCCTCACCGGTCACTTCAATGCCGTCGCCCAGACCGGAGTCGAGATTGGTCGGATCGCCGCGACCCTCGCCCGCGCATCCGGGCATGACGGCCAGCTGACCTGCCGTCCCCGCGCCGAGGTGCTCGCCCGCGAGGGGGACTGGGCCGACGGGCCGATGCTGGATCAACGGCTTTCGGCCAGACGCCTAATCGAGGCCACCGGCTGGACGCCGCAGCACAGGGACCTGAGCCAGACCTTCCCCACCGGCTGAACCGTAGCCGTTGCGCCGGACGCCCACATCACGAACCGTCATTAAAGATTAACAAAATCAGTATGATAGATCACACCTCCTGACCTATTGTTTCGCGCGCGAAACATTGCGTCAGGAGAGTTGACCTATCGTCCGGAAACAATTCTTGTATTGCGCAACCTGTGGTGGTAGCCGTCGTCGCCTTGAATTTGCACAGCTGCGGACACCGGGAGGTCGCGATGCAACGGGTGATGATCCTTGGACAGCCGGGCTCCGGCAAATCCACCTTGGCGCAAAAGCTCGGCGCCCGCACCGGACTGCCGGTCTTTCACATCGATCATATCCACTGGTCCCCGGGCTGGGTCGAGCGTCCGCGCGACGAAAAAAACCGCCTTTGCGCAGAGGTCCACGCGCGCGCTCAATGGATCTTCGAGGGTGGCCATTCCGCCACTTGGGCCGAGCGACTGGCGCGGGCCGATACGGTGATCTGGCTTGATGTGCCGCTGGGGCGGCGGATCTGGCGGGTGATCCGGCGTTCGCTGTTCTACTGGGGGCGCAGCCGTCCCGACATGCCCGAAGGCTGCCCGGAGCGGTTCAGCTTGGAGTTCTATCGTTTTATCTGGCGCACCCGCCGGTCCTCGCGCGACCAGATCAGACGTCTGATTACGCAGGCCCGGGCGGAGAAATCCGTACATGTTCTGCACACCCTGCGCGACGTCGACAGGTTCCTCGACAGCCTGTCGGCAAACCAGACCGGTGGAACTCCCACAGGCGGCATACAGACGGGATAGCTGCGCAGTCTGCGCGCTGCATGGCACGGAAAGCCCCGAGATATTGCACCTAGATTGCCCATGATGAAGGCCGCAAACCGCCATCACCCGGCGCGCGGATCAGTAGTCCGACACCAGCAGATGAGACGGTGCGACATCCTCGTCAATATCGCTGAAGCGACCGATCTTCATCTCGAACACATTATCGGTCCGGTCATCATTGACGGTCGAGACCTCGCCGATCAGACAATCGCCCCCTTCCGCCCAGAAGGCATGCCAGATGCCGGGCATGAGGGTGACGCTCTCCCCCGGTTGCAGCATCAGCTTGCCACCGGCAGGCAGCGTCCGCGCAATCCCATCCGTAGGCACAGTCACATCGGCCGAACGGTCAATGCCGCCTTCTGCATCCGGCGCGAACAGCTCAATCACCAAGGTGCCGCCACCGCGGTTGATGATGTCCTCGGCCTTGATGTCGTGACGATGCATCGGCGACAGCTGATCGCGGCGTGAGATCATGACCTTCTCCGCATAGAGCATCCCTCGTCCGGCGCTCAGATCGGCGTGGCTGCCGTTGCGGGTGGTGAACAGGAACAGACCCAGCTCGTCAAACCGACCCTGCCCGTAGTCCGTGATATCCCAGCCAAGGCCACGAGTGCGGATATCTGCAGCCTCCGGAGCGCGCATTTGCTCCGGCGTCCAATGGGCGAAGGGCGGAAGATGCATGCCGTGACTTTTGATGAAGGACCAACTGCGGTCCAGAATATCGTTTACCTCAGAGCGTTTCATGCCCGGTCTCCTTGATCGTCATTTTTGCTACGCCCCGCCTCAACGCCATGTCAGATCGGCGGGCAGTCTGGCGCTCGCGATGCGCTCAGCATTGGCAAGATCATTGCCCCGCGCCCGCGCCTCTGCCGCGGCCTGATCAAGGCCATGGGTCAACCAGCGCTGCACCAGCCGCGCCTCCAGATCCGCAAGCGGAACATCCAGTCGGATCGATACGTCCCACAGATCCGCCAGATCGCGCCAGCCGGGTTCGTCAAACAACAGGTAGTTGCCTTCGATGACCGCCACGCTGCAGTCCTGCCCCACATGCGCCGCACCGGCGATGGCAAGATCGCGACTGCGGTCGAACAGCGGGTAGATCACCTCATCATCCGCGCGCAGCGCATGGCAGAGCCGCTTAAAACCGCCCAGATCGAATGTCTCCGGCGCGCCCTTTCGCGGCATCAATCCGCGTGGTTCCAGCAAGCGATTGTCCAAGTGGAACCCGTCCATCGGCACGACCTCAGACCGGACGCCGCGCTCTGTCAGCATGGCCGCCAGCGGCTCCGAAAGGGTCGATTTACCGCTGCCCGGCGCACCGGACAGGGCAACCAGTCGACGCCCCCCGCCCGACAGGTCCAGCCGGGCAAGCACCGCATCACACAGCTCTTCCATCCGTCGCAGCATCACGCCACCGACATTTCCTGCTCTGGCTCCTTGGCGCCGGTCATATAGGCCACCGCATCGGACATCTCATGCTGTTTTGGGTCAATCACGCAGAGCCGCTTGCCCAGTCGATGCACATGGATGCGGTCGGCGACCTCAAACACATGCGGCATGTTGTGACTGATCAGGATGATCGGAATGCCGCGCGACTTCACGTCCTGAATAAGCTCCAGAACCCGGCGGCTTTCCTTGACGCCAAGCGCCGCCGTCGGCTCATCCAGAATGATGACCTTGGAGCCAAAGGCCGCCGCGCGGGCCACGGCGACGCCCTGACGCTGGCCACCGGACAGGGTTTCCACCGCCTGATTGATGTTCTGGATCGTCATCAGCCCGAGATCGTTGAGCTTTTCCCGCGCCATCGTTTCCATGCGAGCCCGGTCCAGCTGCCGCAGAACCTGCCCGCGCCAGCCCGGTTTGCGCAGTTCGCGCCCCATGAACATATTGTCGGCGATCGACAGCGCCGGAGACATGGCGAGGGTCTGATAAACTGTCTCGATCCCCGCTTCGCGTGCGTCGATGGGCGAGTGGAAATTGATCGGCTTGCCGTCCAGCTCCACCGTGCCCTCGTCCGGGATCACCGCCCCCGACAGGGCCTTGATCAGGGTGGATTTGCCAGCGCCGTTGTCACCGATCACCGCCAGGATCTCCCCCGGCATCAGCTCAAAATCACAGTGATCGAGGGCCGTCACGCGCCCGTAGCGTTTCACCAGGCCGCGGCCTTTGAGAATGGGTTCCATTACACCGATACCTTTCTGATCCACTGGTCCACTGCGACGGCAGCGATGATGAGCACACCGATGAGCAGATAGGTCCATTGCGCGTCCGCCCCCAGCAGCCGCAACCCGAGGGTGAAGACCCCGACGATCAACGCGCCGAAGAAGGTGCCCAACACCGAGCCGCGTCCGCCAAAGAGCGAAATGCCCCCGATCACCACCGCGGTGATGCTCTCGATATTGGCGAGCTGGCCGGAGGTGGGCGAGACCGAGCCGATGCGCCCGATCAGGGCCCAGCCGGCAAAGGCGCAGATCAGGCCTGACAGCATGTAGACCGAGATCAGTACCTTGTCGGTGTTGACGCCGGACAGCTCCGCCGCCTCCTTGTCATCGCCCACCGCATAGACGTGTCGCCCCCAAGCGGTGTGGCGCAGCACATAGGCGAGGATCAGCACCAAGAGCACCATGAACAGCACGCCATAGGTGAAGACCGCACCGCCGATTTTGAACTTCTCGCCAAAGAACTGCAGGAAAGGTGCCTCGGCGGATATTTCCTGGCTGCGAATGGTTTCATTGGCGGAATAGAGGAAATTGCCTGCCAGCACGATTTGCCACATACCGAGGGTCACGATGAAGGGCGGCAGCTTCATCCGTGCGACCAGCCAGCCATTCACAAAACCGCAGGCGGCGCCGCACATCAGCCCGCAAGCCACCCCGAGCGCCGGCGGCAGCCCGTAGCGGAAGGTGAACTGGCCCATGACCACCGAACTCAGCACCATGATCGCGCCCACTGAAAGATCGATGCCCGCCGTCAGGATCACCAGCGATTGCGCGCTGGCCACGATGCCAACGATGGCCACCTGCTGCAGGATCAGGGTCAGCGCGAAGGGAGAGAAGAATTTCGACCCCAGCAGCACACCAAAGGTCACGATGGACAGGATCAGCACGATCAGCGGCACCAGCGAGGGCGTCACATGCAGCGCGTGTTGGAGCCGCTGGATGAAACTCTGATGGCCCTGATCGAACTCTGCCACCTGATCCGGGCTTCCGGTGACAGCGGCTTCATAGCTCTGCGGGGTAGACATGATGCTCCTCCAAATCACCCGATGTCAGCGGGGTTGGTGTACTTTCTCTTGTGGTCCGAGAGGCCAATGGGGCGGGCAAGCATGTCCACCCCATTGGTATTGTGTGTGGAGAGAGGGGGCGCATACGTCCCCTCCGTGTCAGCTCAACCCCAGCAGAGGTTGGTGCCCTCTTCGGTGTCGATGCTGTCAACGCCATCCACGGGTTTGTCGGTCACCAGCGCAACGCCGGTGTCAAAGAAATCCTTGCCCGGTGTCGGTTCAGGCTTCACGCCTTCGTCGGCCCATTTCTTGATGGCCTCAACACCGAGGGACGCCATCATCAAAGGGTACTGCTGCGACGTCGCGCCGATCACGCCGTCCTTGACGTTCTGCACGCCGGGGCAGCCACCATCGACAGAGACGATCAGAACGTCATTCTCACGTCCGATGGATTTCAGTGCCTCATAGGCACCGGCGGCAGCGGGTTCGTTGATGGTATAGACCACATTGATCATCGGATCCTTGGCGAGCAGGTTCTCCATCGCCCTGCGACCGCCCTCTTCATTCCCGGCTGTCACGTCATTGCCGATGATGCGCGCGTCGTCCTCATCGCCCCATTTGTTGGGATCACCAAGGTCGATGCCAAAGCCCTGAAGGAACCCCTGATCGCGCAGCACGCCAACGGTGGGCTGGCTGACCGCCAGATCGAGCATGCCGATTTTGGCGTCGGCTGCGTCCTCACCCAGTGCAGCGGCAGCCCATTGGCCGATCAGCTCACCGGCGAGGAAGTTGTCAGTCGCAAAGGTCGCATCCGCCGCGTCGATCGGGCTGAGCGGCGTGTCCAGCGCAATCACCACAAGGCCCGCGTCGCGCGCCTGCTGCACTGCGGGCACGATGGACGAGGTATCGGACGCGGTGAGCAGGATGCCCTTGGCCCCATCCGCGATGCAGGTCTCAATCGCCGCGACTTGCGTTTCATGATCGCCGTCGATCTTGCCGGCAAAGGACTTGAGCTCCATGCCAAGCTCTTCGGCCTTGGCGGTGGCGCCTTCCTTCATCTTCACGAAGAAGGGGTTGGTGTCGGTTTTGGTGATCAGGCAGGCGGTCACCTTGTCATCGGCCTGTGCGGCACCTGCAATCAGGCCCACACCAGCGATGGTGGTCAGCAGAAGTTTCTTCATGGTCTCCTCCCAGAAACGCGTATTTCATGTCGCTTCGCCCCACCCTGTTCTCCCTTGGCGGGTGCGTCGCCTGCCCGCATGAAAGCCGCGATTCCTCGCCACTGTCAATAAATAATTCAACTTGATTTATTAACTATCCAGCGGCACGCTCTTGCCTCATGTGGAGGAGGAGCGCATAGACCGCACATGCCAGAGACACGTCCCTATACCAGCGGCGCAAATCAGAGCGAGGTGCGCGCGCATAATGAACGGTTGATGCTGTCGGTCCTGCATCAGGACGGCGCCATGCCGGGCAGCGAGATGGCACGGCGCACCGGCCTGTCGTCGCAAACGGTGTCGGTCATTCTGCGCAAACTGGAGCAGGATGGGCTGATCCTGCGTGGTGAGAGCCAGAAGGGACGCGTCGGGAAACCCTCGGTGCCCATGGGCATCAACCCCGAGGGGCTGTTTTCCTATGGCATCAAGATCGGGCGGCGCAGCACCGACTTGATGCTGATCGATTTCAGCGGAGGCATTCGCGCCGAGCGCCGCCTGCGGTATCGATACCCGCAACCTGACGAGGTGTTCGGCTTTATCGAAACCAGCCTGCGCGACATCGGGTCCGACCTGACCGCAGACCAGCGCGACCGCATCTGCGGTATCGGCGTCGCGACCCCCTTTGACCTGTGGCGCTGGCACGCACAGGCCGGCGCACCAAAGACCAGTCTTCAGGCCTGGAAAGAACTGTGCCCGGTGACCGAAATCGCCCGGTTCAGCCCCCTGCGATGCTTTGTCATCAACGATGCGACCGCCGCCTGTCGCGCGGAGCACATGTTCGGCGCCAGCCGCGCCTGGCGGGACAGCATCTACTTCTTCATCGCATCATTTGCCGGCGGCGGCGTGGTCCTGAACAATTCTGTCTATGAGGGCAGCATGGGCAACGCAGGGGCGCTTGGCCCGCTGCCCACGCGCCGTCCCGATGGAAGCGACGGACGCCTGCTCGACACCGCGTCGATCCGCGAGCTGGAACGGCGACTGGTGGAGGTCAATATCGATCCGATCGTGCTGTGGACGCAACCTCAGGACTGGAGCCGTCTGGAAGAGCATGTGGCGCAATGGCTGGAAGACACCGCTGTTGCGCTGGCGCGCGCGGCTCTTGCAACCTGTGCCGTCATCGATTTTCAGGCTGTGGTGATAGATGGCGCCATGCCCCCATCCCTGCGCGCGCGTCTCGTGGATCGGGTACGTGCCGAGCTGCCAACGCTGGACGCACGCGGTTTGATCCGACCCGTTGTGGCAGAGGGTGAGATTGGTGCCCATGCCTCTGCCCTTGGAGCCGCTGCCAAACCCCTGATCGCGCAATATCTGATGGACACGCACGCCGGGTTTGCTCCGGCGTCCTGAGACGCGACCCTGCCCCACCGGCGAGGGTTGACGGGTGATTTATGCGCGGCTTACAACCAATCTCAAATTGGTTGCCTCCCATCGAGGCCAGAAGTCAGGGCGAGAGACACATGTTGGAAATTGAAACGCTATTGCCCCTGGCGGGCGTTGCCGCTGCTGCAGGGGTTGCCGGGGGCATTCTTGCCGGCCTGCTGGGTGTGGGGGGCGGTATTGTCATCGTGCCCGCACTCTATTTCGCACTGGCCCTGACCGGCATGGATCCGGCGCTGACCATGCAGGTTGCCGTTGGCACGTCACTGGCCACCATCGTCTTTACTGCGCTGTCGTCGGGCTATGGGCACTACAAGAAAGGCGCTATCGACATGGCGCTACTGAAGCTCTGGGCGCCGTCGATCCTGGCGGGTGTCGTCATCGGCGGGGTTTTGGGCGGGCTGGTCTCCGGAAATGTGCTCATCGTGGTCTTTGCCACCGTTGCCATGGCTGTTGCTCTCGACATGATTTTGCGCAAACCCAAGGAAACCCCAGAACCGAGATCATTCTCCACACCCGTCTGGGCTGGTCTGGGCGTGTTCGCCGGTGCGGTCTCCGCGATGATGGGGATCGGCGGTGGCTCCGTCTGCGTGCCGACGCTCAGCTTTCTTGGCTATGACATCCGCAAGGCGGTCGGCACATCAGCCGCGATCGGGTTCATCATCGGCCTGCCGGGCGCCCTGATCTACATGGCGACGGGGTTCGGTGCCGAAGGTCTGCCACCGATGTCGCTGGGCTATGTGAACCTGCTGCTGGCGGCGATCATCATCCCACTGTCCACCACATTTGCGCGCGTGGGCGTGAAACTCGCCCATTCGATCCCGCGCCGGGCGCTGAAGCTGTCGTTCGGACTGTTCCTGATGGCGACCTCACTGCGCATGGTTGCGGATCTGGCCGAGCAGGCCGGATGGCTCTGAAGCCACCTGCCCCCGGCGCCGAGGCCCTGCGTCAGGCGATCCTGAGCGGGGAGCTGGCAGAAAACGGGCGCCTGCTGCCGGAACGTGCGTTGGCGCAGCGACTGTCCGTATCCCGCGCGCAACTGCGCGGGATATTGGATGATCTGGCCAGCGACGGTCTGGTCTTTCGCCGCCATGGGCAGGGCACCTTTTTGCAGCCGCCACCTGTGCAGGGCGCCGAGCGGCTCGGCGCGCTGGCCCAGCGTGTTTCTCCCCACGATCTGATGGAGGTTCGCCTTGATCTGGAACCCGCACTGGCCGCGCATGCGGCAGAGCGAGGCCGCGCAGAGGACAAGGCGCGCCTGGCACAGCTGACCAAAGCCACTCGATCTGCGGCCGACGCCGCCAGCTATGAACGGGCCGATGATCTGTTTCACTACAAGATCGCGCAAATGGCCGGGAACGCGGTTTTTTTGACGCTGTTTGAGGAAATTCGCAGCCTGCGGCAGGCAGCAGATTGGACACGCCTGCGGCAAGACGTTCTCGGCGTGGACGAAATCTCGCGGATTTCCGACGCGCATACGACCATCTGTGACGCGATCTGCGCCGGCCAGTCAGAAGCGGCGCGTCTTGCGATGCGCGCGCATCTGGAGCAGGTCTGGCAGACGTTGGAGCGCGCAGAGGGCTGAAAAGCGTACGAGCCCCGGTGGCGGCTCCGTCCTGTCAGCCACCAAGGTCCTTGAGAACCGCCAGCAGGTTGTCGACGTCTCCCTGTTCCAGATAGCGCTGCACCTCGATTACAATCCGGAGCTGCTTGGCCAGATAGGCAAGCTGGCGGTGGTTGTTCTCGATGTGACGGGCCGAGATTTCGGCGTCGATGGCCTCGGCCTCCTTGAGCAGTTTCTGCACCTCGGCGAGGGTCTTTTCATTGGCGATATCCTGTTTCTTCAGATGCGCCTTGATCGCGGACAGCCCCTCCAGCGCGATGGCACGGGCCTCGTCACGCACGGTGGTTTCCTGCTCCGGGTCGGCGATCGCGTCAAGCACCCTGCCCAGCGCCGCATCCAGTTTTGCAACCAGCCCGCTGCGCTCGCCTCCGGCAATGGGCAGCAGGTCATTCACCGGCAGCGACAGAGGCAAGTTCTGGCCCTTGGCCTTTGCCAGCAGTCCCCGGCGGGCGGCGACAAAGGTCTTGATCACAAAGCGCGACGCTTCGGCCGCGCGTGGTGAGCGCATCAGCGTCGCGGCCATCACCGCGCCATGCTCTGTATACATGAGCGGCGGCGTGCGCAGGCCACCATGGCCTTTTGATATTCCAAGTTGGAATTTCAAGTCGGCGAATTCTTCTGCATCGAGGCGAAAGGCAAAATCCTCGCCAAAACGATCGGTGTTGTTGCTCACCAGTTTGTTGAGGTTGCCGGTGGTGTAATCGAACAATGCGGCCAAATCGGCGTCGCGGATCACCGGTTGGCCGCGAAAGGTAAAAATCTGCGGTGTGGTCAATGTCTGATCCGTCATGCGGGCGCGCGGGGCTCCTGTCGGTGAAACGTCAATGACCCCAAGGTTGATCTTCCGGACCGGAAGATCAAGCCGAGACTGACCGCCGTCCGACACACGCCCGGCACCGCCGCACATATGCAAACCAGAACGGGCGGACCAATGGCCCGCCCGTCCCTGCGATTTCGCAATCTTCGGATTATTGCAGATCTTTGGCGCGGGCCGCGTCGATCTCTTCTTCTGCAACCGCGACGGCATCGGTCAGCGCAGCAAAGGCCTCCTCGCCCTTGGTCACATTGGCCTTGAACCAGTCGTAGACCGGCGAAGCAGCCTCTTTGAAGGCGGCTTTCTGCTCAGGTGACGGAACATACAGATCCCCGCCGCCCGCGACGAATTCCTCGTAGGCTGCGATCGACTTGCGCTTGGGCGAGGCAAAAGTGGCCTGCTGCAGCGCGTAGAAGCCATCGACAACCACCCGGCGCATATCTTCGGGCATCGCCAGGAAGGACTCGTTCGACATCCACCACAGGGCGCCCATATAGGCGTGACCGTCCAGGGTGATGTACTGCAGCCCCGCATCCGGGAACTTCATGCCCATGATGTCGGTGATGCCGTTCTTGGAGCCTTCGACCACGCCGGTCTGAAAGGAGGTGAACAGCTCCGGCCATGGGATCGGGGTCGGCGAAGCGCCCAGCGCCTTGACCAGTTCCTGCGGCAGATCCGCGACCACGGTACGGATCTTCAGGCCTTCCATATCAGACGGCTCTGCCACACGGCGCTTGGTGTTGGCAAAGTTGCGCCAGCCGCCGGTGTTGCCGATGGTCATCAGGCGGATGGTATCGCCGGAATCCTCCAGCGCCATATCGCGAATGGTCCGGGTGAAATCACCCGACAGCACATGCTCCGCCACCCGGTCGTTGGCCATCAGATAGGGCAGATCCAGCACCTGCACGTAAGGGAACAGGCCCGCCGCGCCACCGGAGGTGGAGATATAGACGTCGATGGAGCCATCCGCCACGCCCTGCAGGCATTCCGCGCCGTTCGAACACAGCTGGGTGCCGATGAACAATTCCACCTCGATGGCGCCGTTGGAGGCCGCCTCGACATAGTTCTTGAACACCACGAGACCGTCATAGTCCTCGTCGTTCTCGTTGGAATTGGCGGTGGCGCGGATGGTGTAATCCGCGGCCAATGCGGATGTCGCCGCACTCCCTGCCATAAGGGCCGCAACGGCGACCGTCTTGAGGGCTTTCTTGAGCATTTAGTGTCCTCCCTGATGCTCTTCTCTTTTATGCAGTCAATTCACAAACCCGGTCAGACGCGGGATCGTCATGGAAATGGCCGGAACGAAGGTGATCAGGAAGATCACCGCGATCTCGACGGCCAGAAACGGCAGGATGGCGCGCGCGATGGTGGTGACCCGCTCGCCGGAAACGGCAGAGGCCACAAACAGCACCAGCCCCATCGGCGGTGTCGCCAGCCCCACGGTGAGGTTCACGCACATGATGATGGCGAAATGCACGGAATCGACGCCAAGGCTTGCAAACACCGGGCCAAGGATCGGACCGAGAATGATGATCGCCGGTCCCGCATCGAGGAACATCCCCACCACAAACAGCAACAGGTTGATCAGGAACAGCAGCAGCAGCGGGTTTTCCGTCAGCGTCAGGATGAACTCAGCCAGCTGCTCTGGCGCATGGCTCAGCGACACCACCGTCTTGAACGACATCGCCGCGCCCACCAGCAACAGCACCACGGACGAGGTAATACCGGCCCGGGTGAAGACATCTGACAGCTCGCCCAGTTTAAGCGTCCGCAGCACAAACAGACCGATCACCAGCGCATATGCAACGGCAACGGCGGCGGCCTCTGTCGGGGTGAAGACCCCTGCAAGAATGCCACCGAGGATGATCACAGGGGTCAGCAGCGGGAAGAACGCCTTGAGGCTTGCCTGTCCCCGCTCACCCCAGGAATAGCGGCGCGAGGCGACGGGGAAGTCGTATTTGTCGGCCATGACCTTGACCATGACCATCAGGCCAACCCCGACGAGGATGCCCGGCACCAGCCCGGCCAGGAACAGCGCCGCGACGCTCTCGCCCATCACATAGGCGTAGATGATCATGATGCCCGACGGCGGAATGATCGGCCCGATGACAGAGCTGGCGGCGGTGATCGCGGCGGCGAACTTGCGGCTGTAGCCCTGTTTCTCCATCGCCGGGATCAGCATGGAGCCGAGCGCCGAGGTATCCGCCACCGCCGAGCCGGACAGACCGGCAAACAGCATCGACGACAGCACGTTCACATGCGCAAGCCCCCCGCGCAGATGCCCCATCAGCGCCTGAGAGAATTCAACC
Organism: Tritonibacter sp. SIMBA_163; assembly: GCF_046535935.1. NCBI lineage: Bacteria > Pseudomonadati > Pseudomonadota > Alphaproteobacteria > Rhodobacterales > Paracoccaceae > Tritonibacter > Tritonibacter sp. SIMBA_163. The sequence goes on along the minus strand of NZ_JAWJBP010000005.1, from coordinate 40,829 downwards.
AGCCGCAGCGTGATGCCGCCTCGGTTCATCAATTCGCCCGCCAGCATGAAAAAGGGGATCGCCATCAGCGGGAAACTGTCCATGCCGTTATAGAGGTTGCGGTACAAAAGCGTGATGTCGCGCTCCTGCCCGTTCAGCCACAGCATCAGGCCCGGCGCGGCCAGAAGGCCAAAGAACACCGGCAGGCCGACCATCAGGAACAGCAGGAAAAGCGGCAAGAACCAGATCAGCATCACTCGGCTCCTTTGGCAGTGGCGAATTCAATTTCAGGCAGGCGGTCCGCCCCGCCGAGAAGCGCAACAAGGCGGTGCAGGATCAGCTCCACATTGACGAGGATCAGCAACGCCAGCCCCACCAGAAGCGAGAGCATCATCCAGCTGCGCGGCAAGCGGAACCAGCTGTCAAAGGCGATGGAGGTGGGCAGGTAGAGAGAGGCTGTGGCGAAGCGACCACCGATGCCGGTGACCTCCTTGTAGCCGATCTGGATGGCCACGATCATCACCAACAGGCTGAGCCCCAGAAGGATGAGCGACAGGAGCGAACCGACCCGCTGCGGCAACATCGCAGAGACCGTATCGATGGCGACAAACCCACCTTGGCGAAACGCCGTCGGCGCCATCAACCCGGTCATCCAGAGCATGCAGAACCGCGCCGCCTCGTCAGGCCAGGGCAGCGCGTTGTTCAGAACGTAGCGACAAAAGACCTGAATCAGGATTGCCACGACCATGGTCGCCACAGCGGCACATCCCAGCCAGCGCCCGATGCGCAAGAGGGTTGAGTTGATCCAGTACAGCGGTGTCACCACCGCCATCAATGCGTTCATGTTGCTCCTCCCAGAACCCGAACTTCGAAGCGCCCTCCCAGACACCCCGACAGCGCACCTGTCAGTGCCCGGTGACGCGGCCCATTTGCCCTTTGAAGAAGGCAAGCGCCTCGCCTTCCTCACGCATCTCCGCCCGGTTCACGACGCCCAGCACGATGGCATGGTCTCCCCCGTCATAGACCGCATGGCGGCTACATTCGAAACGCGCCAGACAGCCCTCAAGCACCGGCACGCCCTCCGCATTCAGCGCCAGGTCGAGATCACGCAGCCCAGCCGCATCCTTGGCCACGCTGTAGCAAAGGTCCTGCTGATCGGCGGCAAGGACATGGATCGCGTAGTGCTCTGCGGCCTCGAAATAGGGAAAGCGCCGCGAGTTGCGGTCCGGCGACCACAGAACCATCGGCGGGGTCAGTGAAACCGAGGAAAAACTGCTGGCGGTGATCGCCACCACACCTTCGGGCGTCTGCGCCGTCACGATGGTCACGCCGGTTGCAAAGCGGCCAAAGGCATCGCGCAGCAGTCGGGTGTTGCTCTCGTCCGGCACAAAGGCCTGTTGTGTCTTGTTGCTCATGTGCAGGCCCATGTTACGCGACCTCCTGGCCCAAGACGGCCTCGTAGAGACGGAACCAGCTCTGGCGGCCCAGCTCCACCTTCAGCGCGTCCGAAATGTTTTGGATGCGTGACAGGTTGTTGGTGCCCAGCACCGGCAGGATCATCGCCGGGTGACGCAACAGGAAGGCCACAGCCACGGCGGCGCGGTCGACACCCTGCGCGGTCGCGATCTCATCCAGACGCGAGGCCAGCTCCCCCTGACCAGTCATCAGACTGCCGCCGCCAAGCGGCGACCACGCCATGATTGGCTGGGCGTTCATCTGGTGGAACGCCAGATCGCCATTGGTGAAGGGCGAAGGCTCAGAAAGCGAAATCTCGATCTGGTTGGTCACCAGGGGGCTGGTCATCGCCGATTGCAGCAGGTTCCAGTCCCAGGGGCGGAAATTCGACACACCTACGGCTTTCACCTTGCCCGATTTGACCAGATCATCAAGCGTTGCACCGGTTTCGTGATGATCCATCAGCGGGTCCGGACGGTGGATCAGCAACAGGTCGATCTGCTCAATGTTCATTTCGCGCAAGGAGCGCTCTACCGCAGTCTCGATGTAGGCGCGCGACGTGTCATAGTATTTGACCGGCTTGTCGCTGTGGATGCCGATGGGCGCAACGATATCGCATTTCGTCACGATCTCCATCTGCGCCCGCAACGCAGGGTTCGATTTGAGCGCTGTGCCAAGGATCGCTTCGGCGCCGTAGTCGCCATAGATGTCAGCCTGATCGAAGGTGGTGATCCCCTGTTCCAAGCAGGCGTGGATCTTGGCTTCGACATGTTTGACGGATGTATCGGCATCATCACCGATCCGCCACATGCCGTAGATCAGGCGGGAAAGTTCAAGGTCGTCAGCTAGCTTTACGCGATCCATCAGCGGCGCACTCCTACACCAAGGGGTGTTTCTGGGGGGCTCGCCGGCACCCGGCCATAGGCCTCGGGCAGCGAGCAGGTTTTCATGTTGGGGAGGATGCGCGCACCGAAGTGTTCGGCTTCCTCGATATGGGGGTAGCCCGACAGGATGAAGGCGCGGATGCCCATCTTCTGATAGGCCTCCAGCTTGCTCATCACCTGGTCGGTGGAGCCAACCAATGCCGCGCCGCAGCCCGAACGAGCACGGCCAACGCCAGTCCAAAGATGCGGCTCGATAAAGCCGTCACCATCCGCGATCTCGCGGTTCTTGGCCTGATGGCTCACCCCGAGCGATTTGGCATCCAGCGCCCGCTCCCGAATGGCGGTGCCTTGCCCGTCGTCGAGCTGCGACACGATATAGTCGGCATATTCGCGCGCTTCTGCTTCGGTATCGCGCACGATGGTGTGCACGCGCAGACCGTAGTCCAGTGTACGATCGTATCGTTCCGCCACCGCGTGCACGGCCTGCATGCGGCCCTGAAGCTCTTCCATCTTTTCCGGCCACATCAGGTAGACATCGCAATGCTGCCCGCACAGCTCCAGCGCCGAGGGACTATAGCCGCCAAAATACAGCAACGGGCCACCGGTCTGATACGGCCTTACCGGATCCGTGGTGAGCCCGGAGAAGTTATAGACCTCACCTTCGTAGTTGATCTCGTCCCGGGTCCACGCCTGTTTCAGGATCTCCACGACCTCTCGCGAGCGCTGATAGCGATACGCGCTCTCGGCCTTCTCGCCCGGAAAATCGGAAGAGATGATATTCACCGTCAGGCGGCCCTCCAGCATGTGATCGAGCGTCGCGAGGGTGCGGGCCAGCATGATGGGCTGCATCTCACCACAGCGCACCGCCGCCAGCATGTTGATCTTCGAGGTGATCGGAGCACACCCAGCGACGAACGACAGCGTGTCCTGCCCCACCTGATAGGAGGAGGGACACAGGATGTTGCGGAAGCCCTGCGCTTCGGCGGTTTTCACAATCTCGGAACAATGGGCCCAGGATGACCGAAGGTCGCCATCCGGCACGCCAAGGAACTGGTAGTCATCCGAACACAGGGCAGAAAACCACGAGACTTCGGCAGCGTCCAGATCGGGCGATGTGATGGGAACGACGGTCATTTGGCTCTCCTGGAACAGTCGAATTTCCTCTTGCGTAGCAGCGGATTTAAAGTACATCAATGGTGCATCAATTATTTCCGCCCGTCCACACTCTTGCGCATGGGACCCCGCATGACCCCGCTGAACGACCTTGACCGAGACACCCCAACCGCCCTGCCGATCTACATGCAGATCAGCGAATTCCTGATCCGCGAGATCGCCGCCGGGCGACTGGTCGATGGGCAACGCCTGCCGCCAGAACGGGAGATGGCAAAGAGCCATGGGACCACCGTGCGCACCCTGCGCAAGTCCTTGTATGAGCTGGAGAAAAAAGGGCTTCTGGAACGTGTGCAGGGCTCCGGAAACTACATCCACGCCAACCACAAGGCGCAGAGCGTTTATTCGATGTTCCGGCTCGAATTGACCACGGGCGGGGGCCTGCCCACTGCCGATATTCTGGAGGTGGCTGCCGTCGAAAAACCGGCAGATCTGCCAGTGTTTGGCACCGCAGATCACGGCACGCGGGTACGCCGCCTGCGATTTCTCAACCGCATTCCGATCGCGGTAGAGGAGATCTGGCTCGATGGGGACGCCGGCATCATCAAGCCCGAGCAGATGTCAGATTCGCTCTACCGCACGTATCAGATGCAACTGGGCCTGATCATCGCCCGCGCCGAGGACCGCGTGTCCATCGGCCATGTGCCCGACTGGGCCCCGAACAGCTTTGCGCTCCGCCCCGGAACGCTCACCGGCTATATCGAACGCTTCAGCTGGGCCGAGGTTGCGGCCCCGGTGGAGTTTTCCAGAACCTGGTTCGACACGAACAAGGCGCTCTATGTACAGCGCCTGATCTGAGGGAGACACTCTTGTCACAAATCATCAATTACGGCGTCATCGGTTGCGGCATGATGGGGCAGGAACACCTGCGCAACATCGCACTGTTGGACGACACACGCGTCGCGGCGATCTTTGAGCCGGACGCCCAAATGGCCACGGAGAGCCGCAAGTTCGCACCCGACGCGCAGTTTGTGGACAGCGTGGACGCGCTGCTGGCGGTGGAGGCGCTGGACTGCATCCTGATCGCCAGCCCCAACTATCGCCACGTTGAACAGCTGGAGGCCCTGGCGGCCCATCGTCCGCTGCCGGTGCTGGTGGAAAAACCGCTCTTCACTGACCCCGCACATGCGGAGCGACTGGCGGCGTTCCGCGCCAATTACCCCGCGCCGGTGTGGGTGGCGATGGAATATCGCTACATGCCGCCCGTGGCGACCCTGCTGGCCGAGGCCGAGGCGGCCACTGGCGGCATCAAGATGCTGACCATCCGCGAGCACCGGTTTCCCTTCCTTGAAAAGGTCGGCGACTGGAACCGTTTCAACCGCTTCACCGGTGGGACGTTTGTGGAGAAATGCTGCCACTTCTTCGACCTGATGCGGCTGACGCTGAAGTCGGAACCTGTTCGGGTGCTGGCCTCAGGGGGCGCGGATGTGAACCATCTGGGTGAACGCTATGACGACGAGGCGCCGGATATCCTCGACAACGGCTATGTCATTGTCGATTTTACCAATGGAACCCGCGCCATGCTGGAGCTGTGCATGTTCGCCGAGGGCGCCCGCTATCAGGAAGAAATCTCTGCCGTGGGTCCAAAGGGCAAGATCGAGGCGCTGGTGCCGGGGCCGGGCCGGTTCTGGCCGGACCATCTGGGCGAACCGCCGGTTCCGCAGGTTGTAGTCTCGCCACGCGCCCCCAAGGGGCCAGAGATTCGCGACATCCCGGTCGACCCCACGCTGCTGGAAGCCGGCGACCACAATGGATCGACCTTCTATCAGCACAAGGGTTTTCTAGACCTTGTGCGTGGCCTGCGCGCGCAACCCGACGTGAGCTTGGAGGACGGTCGCATTGCGGTGCTGATGGGCATGGCGGCGCAGATTTCCATGACCGAGCATCGCGCCGTGGAGATTGCAGAGCTGCTGTGACGTCACAGAATTTGCGAAAGGCCGCCCCCACGGAGGCGGCCTTTTAAACGCGTACCTACTCTTGTCTCTGCAGCTACCGCGCCGTCAGGTAGTTGCGAGCCCCGATCAGGCCGAAGTTGGGTTGATGGTAGAGGTGCAGCGGCAGCTCCTGTCGCCAGGACGTATGCCGCCCACCCGCGTTGAAGGCCGCAACAAAAGCCTCATCAAAAATCCACGGGTTGGCCGCGGCCACACCCCCGCTGATGAAGACGCCGCCCTTGGCCGCAAAGACCAGGCCGAGATCGCCAGCGACACCCGCGAGATACTGCACGAACAGCTCAACCGCGCGTATCGCGGCGGTATCAAGCCTCGCTTTCGCGGCCTCGAAAATTTCAGCACCTGTCCCCAGTGGGGCGGTCAAATCCATGCTCTTGGCCACCGCGCGATAGAAATATGGCAAACCGGTGCCCGAAAGAATGGCTTCGGCTTCGACCACCAACCCCGGCCCCATGCCAATCTCGGGCCATTCTTTGCGCAGCGCCTCAAAGATCGGTACCTCCTCCGGGGTGCGCGGACCAAGCGCCACATGCCCGCCCTCGCCCGGAATCACGCAGGGTTCACCATTGGCCCAGACCAGCGCCCCCACCCCGAGGCCGGTCCCGGGACCAACAATCAGGCAGGGTTCGCGCGGAAACACCGCCTGCCCTTGAAGGACGGTCACATCCCCCTCTGCAACCGTGGCCAGAGACCAGGCGGCCGCCTCGAAATCATTCAGCACTTTTGCGCGTTCGATCCCAAGCGCCACGGCGATACCGCGTTCGGAAAAGCTCTGATCTGCATTGGTCAATTGCACGGAGCCGTCGCGCACGACACCCGCTGCCGCAATCACGGCCCGGCCCGGCGCACTACCGCGATGGGCTGCGAAATCCGCGCAGGCCTGCTCTAGGTTCAGCGTGCCCTTGGTATCATAGCGGGCGCGTTCGAGAATATCGCCCTCGGCGTTCACAGCTGCCAGTCGCATGTTGGTTCCGCCAACGTCGGCGATGAGATTCCACATCTTTGCCCCTCCAGTCCGGTGCCTGCCCATAAGGGTGGCCGGACCCGATGCTCAGGTTGTCAGTTGCCAAGGGTCAAACAGCCTCGCATGGCGCAGGTCAAGACCTGCACGTCGATTATGACCGCTTTGCGGGCCCTATCCTCGGAGTCGCGTGACTGTTGCCTGTGAGATCACGTAAGGCAAGCGTTAGCGCAAACAGTTCATCAAGATGACGCCGCGCGTGTCAGATAAGCCACCGGTTCAAAATGGTGCATATGCTCGAACGTGCACAGCTCCAGTGGTCCAAGCTCTATCACAGCCAGCCGATCCGCATAGCGGGCAAAGAGCTCATCGGAGAATGACAGCAGATCCGCCGCCTCTGCCACATCAAGCCAGCGCAACAGATAGGCAAGGGTCACATGAAACGTGTAAGTGTCAAAATGGTCCTGCCGCAATCCGGTCAGCTCTCGCAGAGAAACACGGGTTGCCCGCAGGCGGGCCTCTTCGATCTCGTCGGCCCCTTCAAGCGTCAGTGAATGTCCACCGTAGAGGCCGCGCGCGCAGACACGGCGGGTTGCAGGCAGATCTTGCCCGTCCAGCCGCTGCCGGAATGCGGCTGTCACCTCATCGCGGGTCGCCTCGACCGGAATATCTGCGGGCCAGTTCCGTTCATCGGGAGCGATGCCCTGAAACACCGTCATGTGCAGGCTAGCGGGGGGCAAATAGGTGAACAGAGCACCGAAATCGCTCTGCCGGATTTCATCCTGCATGTCGCACAGGGCCGCGTGCACATCACTCGCCGGGTCGATGTGGCAGAGTACCGTGTTGCCGGGAAAGGGCAGCACCTCACCATTGGGGGTGAATTTTCCACCTTGCCCCGGGTCGGAAATCGCCTTCGGGCGAGACGTTTCGGCATCGGCGCCAGTCAGAAAACGCATCGGATCGGGGCGAAAAGTGGCCATGGGGCAAAGTCCTTTGATAGTCCTACCGAACAGGTCTACGCGCCTTACATGTCAATGGTTTGACACATGGCAGCTACTCGGACGAGACCGCTGACACGGCATGTCCGGTTAGAGATTTGAGCCTGTTGACCGCACGCACCAGTTCCGCGCCCACTTCGCCGTGGATGCGCGTATCGCTGAGGTCATCGACATTTGCCCCGCAGAAGAACGAGACCGGTTCGCCGATTTCGGAGGGGCGGAACGGCGTCGCGACGGCGTTGATGGCGCGCGAATAGCGGGCCTCCTCCTCGACACAGACATAGCCCTCGCGCTGCAGCTGCAGGCGTTCGCGCTGCCAGACCTCTTCACATGCCTCTGCGTCGGCCTCCGACAACAAGGCTTCCAGCTTTTCCCGCTCATCGCGCGAAAGCGCACCGAGATATGCGACACCGGAGGAGGACGTCAGCACCGGCATACGGTACCCCACATCAAGCCAAATGGTGCGTGAACCTTCGGGCCGCCAGGTTTTCACGATCAGCATATTGCCATCGTCCTGGATCGACACGCCAACCAGCGCGTTCATCTGATTGGCAAGCGCCTGCATGATCGGTGCCGCAACCGACACAAAGCCAAAGGCCGCTGATGCGATATTTCCCAATGCCAGCGCCGCCGGTCCGAGGCGATATTTGTCGAAATGACGCCCGTGAGTCAGGTATCCCAACGCACATAGTGTGAAGGTCAGACGTGACACAGTTGACCTTGGGATGCCTGTGCGCTCGGAGATTTCGAGATTTCCCAGACCATTGTCGGACGGGCGAAAGGCACGCAGGATACGAAGGCCACGGGCCAGCGTATTGGCGTATCGCCGGTCCTGCTCAAGCTCACGCATGGTTTTCCGTCCTGTTGGATCATCCGGGGGCGTCATATAAGACCCTAACTCGCATCAAGAAAAGCACATTCGTCGCCCCGCAGCACGCGATTTGCTTAGGCCCGTGCACCAAGAGTGGTGCGCAACATCCTGGCAGGCGCCCCAGCTGAGTGGAGCGATTTCGCTGCTTGCCGACACCGGCGAACTGAGGGGCGACCCTCAACACGCGCCGACTAAACTGCTCCGGCGCGTATAGGCCTCCGATCAGAAGATCTCGAACAGGCCAGCTGCGCCCTGACCGCCGCCGATGCACATGGTGACAACGCCCAGCTTGGCACCGCGCCGCTTGCCTTCCAGCAGCAAGTGCCCGGTCATCCGCGCGCCAGTCATGCCGAAGGGGTGGCCGATGGAGATGGAGCCCCCGTTGACGTTGCAGATCGCCGGGTCGATCTCCAGCCGCTCGCGACAATAGAGCGCCTGGCTCGCGAAGGCTTCGTTCAGCTCCCACAGGTCGATGTCGGAGACCTTCAGCCCGTGACGTTCCAACAGACGCGGCACGGCAAAGACCGGGCCGATGCCCATCTCGTCCGGCTCGCAGCCTGCGGTCACGAACCCCTTGAGCGCGCCCAATGGCTCCAGCCCCTGTTGTGCGGCCAGATCGGCGTCCATCACCACCAATGCGGCGGCCCCGTCCGACAGTTGCGAGGCATTGCCCGCAGTCACGAAATTGCCCTCGCCGCGCACCGGGTTCAGGCCGGACAGACCCTCCAGCGTGGTGTTGGGACGGTTGCAATCATCCATGGCGAAGGTGACCTCCTTGTAGGAGACCTCCTTGGTTTCCTTGTCGGTGATCTTCTGCGTGACGGTGATCGGCACGATCTCATCATCGAATTTGCCCGAGCTCTGGGCCGCGGCGGTGCGCATCTGGCTTTCCAGCGCCAGCGCATCCTGTGCGTCCCGGCTGATGCCATAGCGCTGCGCCACGATATCGGCGGTTTCGATCATGGTCATGTAGACCTCGGGCTTGTTTGCCTCAAGCCAGTCGTCGCGCCGCTGCGCCGGGCGCGAGGGCGGCATCTGGCTGATGCTCTCGACACCGCCAGCGATGGCGGCAGAGGCGCCCTCCATGGTAATCGCGTGCGAGGCCATTGCCACCGCCTGCAGGCCGGAAGAGCAGAAGCGGTTCACGGTGGCGGCGGCCACTGTGACCGGCAATCCGGCACGCAGCACGGCCTGACGCGCGATATTGCCGCCGGTCCAGCCCTCGGGATAGCCGCAGCCGATGAAAGCGTCCTCAATCAGTGCCGGGTCAACCTTCGAGCGCGCGACCGCGTGTTCGATGGCATGCCCCGCCATCTGCGCGCCATGGGTGTCATTGAACGCACCCCGATAGGATTTGGCGAGGCCGGTCCGGGCGGTGGAGACGATAACAGCTTGTTTCATGGGAAAATTCCTCTTCGAGGTGATCAGGCAGCGTTGAGGTCAGCAAAGGTCTTACCCTCAGCGACCAAGCGTTTCAGGAGCGGTGCGGGCTGCCAGAGGAACGCATCCTCGGCGGCGAAGCCTTCGATATCAGCGAGGATCTTGTCGAGGCCAACACTGTCGGCGTAATGCATCGGTCCGCCGCGCCAGCGTGGAAAGCCATAGCCATTCAGTAGCGTCACATCGACATCCAGCGGCCGCAGAGCGATTCCCTCCTCGACCACACGAGCGGCCTCGTTGACCATTGCGGCCATGTAGCGGTCGACGATCTCCTGATCCGAGATGTCGCGCGCCGTGATCCCTTTGGCCGCGCGTTCGGTGGCGATATGATCCAACACCGCGTCATTGGGAGTCTGTGCGCCATCCTCGTAGATGTAGAACCCCTTGCCGGTCTTGCGCCCAAAGTCGCCCGCCTCGCACAGGCGGTCGGCAAATTCGGCGTAGGTTTCGCGCGGGTCGCGGGTGGGGGCGAGCCGCTTGCGCGTGGCCCAGCCAATATCCAGCCCAGCAAGATCGCTCACCGCATAGGGACCCATGGCGAGACCAAACTCCGTGAGCGCCCGATCCACGTCAAACGGGCTTGCCCCGGCCAGCACGGCGCCGTCGCCCGCTTTGCGATAATGGCTGAGGATGCGGTTGCCGATAAAGCCATCGCACACACCCGCACGCACGGCGACCTTCTTCAGCCGCTTGGCCAGGGCAAAGCCGGTCGCAGTGACCTCTGGCGCCGTCTTGTCGGCCACCACGATCTCCAGCAGCCGCATGACATGGGCAGGCGAGAAGAAATGCAGGCCAATCACATCCGCAGGCCGAGAGGTCATCGCTGCGATTTCGTTGATATCAAGGTAGGAGGTGTTGGAGGCCAAAATGGCGCCGGGCTTACAGATTGCGTCCAGCTTGGTGAAGACATCCTTCTTCACCTCCATGCTCTCGAACACGGCTTCGATGACGATGTCGGCCTGCGCGAGGGATGCGTAGTCGTCACTGGCACGGAAGGTACCGGCCATGATGGCGTCATATTTCTCCTGAGCAAGCTTGCCGCGTTTGACAGAGCCTTGCAGCGTTGCGGAAACGGTCTTTTCCGCCCGGGCAACGGCCTCCGCATCGCGTTCAATCAACGTCACATCAAGGCCCGCAAGCAATGCTGATACAGCGATCCCCGCCCCCATTGTCCCGCCACCGATCACACCGATCCGGTCCGTATCCCGAGGTTGCACCCCCTTGATATCAGGCACTTTCGCCACTTGCCGCTCTGAGAAGAACGCGTGGATCAGCGCCGACCTCTGATCGCTTTCCATTAACTCCTGAAACAGGGCGCGCTCTTGGGCCAGCCCTTCGGAGAAGGGCAAGTTGACGGCAGCCTCCACCGCCTTGATGCAGTTCTGCGGGGCGATCTGGCCTCGCGCTTTTTTGGCCATCTTCCGACGCGTCTCATCAAAAACATCGACGTCCCCGATGGCGACGCTGCTCTCGCTGGTACGGCGCGGGCCTGCGCCTTCCGATATCAACTCGCGGGCATAGGCAAGACCGGCAGTGCGCGGATCATGCGTTTCGGCGATCTTGTCGATAATACCTGCGGTGAGCGCTTCTTCTGTACCGATCTGACGACCGGAGGTGATCAAGTCGAGTGCGACCTCCACCCCAGCCAAACGCGGCAGACGCTGCGTACCCCCCGCTCCGGGCAAAATACCAAGCGTCACTTCAGGCAGCCCAAAGCGCGCGGACGGTACCGCAACGCGGTAGTGCGCGCCAATCGCGACCTCAAGCCCGCCCCCCAACGCCGTGCCGTGCAACGCCGCAACGACGGGCAAATCGCAGGCTTCGATCCGGTTGATGAGGTCGGGCAAAAAGGGTTCCTGCGGCGGCTTGCCAAATTCGCGGATATCCGCGCCCGCGATAAAGGTCCGGTCGGTGCCATAGAGGACCACTGCCTCTAGGTCCTTGCGGTCCGCAATTTCGGCGAAGGCCGCATCGAGTCCGGCGCGGACCGCATGGCTCAGCGCGTTCACCGGCGGGTTGGCGATGGCGATGACTGCAATAGCATCAGTGGTTTCCAGGGACACAGGGTTCGACACGGGCGGTTCCTCTTTCCAAGACGCAGGGCGCATTTGCCTGAAAGGCCTAGATGATCCCTCCACAAATTTCAATATGCGGAATTATGTCTTTCAATGTGGAATTTATTCCATGGCCCCTACTCCATGACCCCATGAAAAAACCGGCTGGTCATGAGACCAGCCGGGGTTTGTACGTTTCAGTTGCTGTGATTTTTTCAGGACGTGCCGGTGGCCTGCTGACCGTTCTCGTCCCAATTGAAGTCCGTCCAATCGGTTTCCGGCGCCGCAATGGGCTCTGCGGTCTCCCATTCCGCTCCATCGCCATCTCCCCAACTGGTTGGCTCAGGGGCGATTTCAGCGGGCGCGTCTTGCGGCGCTTCCACAGAGAGGTTTGTCGCTTGTGCGGTCTGGAAACGCGCGACCAACTCGCCCAGGGTCTGAGCATCAGAATTCAGCAACTGACCAGCGGCGGTCGCCTGTTCTACCATTGCGGCGTTCTGCTGGGTCACCTGATCGAGCTGGTTCATGCCGGTATTGATTTCCACCAAACCAGTGGATTGCTCCTGTGCGCCAGTGGCGATGCCAGAAATCAACTGTGAGATATGAGCGACGCGTTGAAGGATGCTCTCCAAGGCACCACCAGCCTTACCAACCAGATCAACACCGCGTTCCACCTGTTTTGAGCTATCACTGATAAGGTTCTTGATCTCCAGCGCGGCATCGGAAGATCGTTGTGCGAGCCCCCGCACTTCAGAGGCCACCACCGCAAAGCCGCGACCGGCCTCACCGGCCCGAGCGGCCTCGACGCCTGCGTTCAAAGCCAGCAAATTGGTCTGGAACGCAATGTCATCAATCACAGAGATGATCTGGGAGATCTTGCTGGAACTTTGCTCGATCTCGGTCATGGCAGACACGGCGTTCTTGACGATATCACCACTCGCCTCGGCTTCACTGCGCGTCTCATTCGTGGTGTTCTCCACATCGCGTGCGCCTTCCGCTGCGGATTTTACGCTTGCGGTCATCTCATCAAGGGCAGCCGCGGTCTGCTCCAGAGTGGCGGCCTGGCTTTCAGTGCGATGGGACAGATCTTGCGAGGCTTGGCTGATTTCAGACGCACCATTGCGGATCGAAGACGAGGTCTCCACCACCTGCCCCACCGTTTCGTTCAACGTATCCAAGGTGCGGTTGAAGTCTGCACGCAACTGCTCATAGCCTTCGGACAGTTCATAGTCTATCCGCGCGGTCAGATCCCCTTCGGACAAGCGGGACAACCCATTCCCCAGGGCCGACACCGCCTTTTCCTGAGCGGCCATGCGCTGGCTGCGCTCTTCCTCGGCAAGCCGTTCCATTTCTTCTTTCTCGACGATACCGTCACGGAATACGGACAAAGACCGCGCAATGCGGAAAATCTCGGTGCTGGCCCGTTCAAAACCGACAACCGGGCTACGATCGCCATTTGCAAGCCGTTCGGTGCTGGCGCTGACGCGGTTCAATGGACGCATGACCAGCATCTGCATCAACAGCAACGCGGTCAAGAATACCCCAGCAATCCAGCCGAGAGACACAATCAGGTTGCGGTTCGCCGTTGCGATTTCAGCAGAGATGTCGCGCGCCATGCCGCCAATGCCCGTCAGCGACCCCGCAGCAAAGTTCGCTGCGCGCTCTGCAATTCCGACGACTGTTACCTCGGTTTCGCGGGTGGCCACGTCTGCGGCAGCCCGGGCATTGAGAACATTGATCCGAAGCGCTGCAAGGCCCGTCTCCGGCGCGTTGAGGGCACCGAGTTTCTTCAGCAAATCGCCCACGCGAGCGTCTTCAAAGTCCTCATAAAAGGACAGGTTCATGCTCGCACTCGACATATCGAACGCGGCGTCGTTGACAAGCGCCTCGTCATTCGAAGTGATCACATCAAGGGCGGCCACTTGGAACGCGTTGACCCCGGCACTGATATCCATCAGCGTATTGAGGAAGCCGACTTCGTTTTTCATGAGGCGGCGCAGGGCATCCCCGTTTTCCTTGCTCGCCCGGTCAGCTGCGATGGAGAGTTTGTCGACCTGCGCGTCGATCCCCATCACGATAAAGCGCTCCGTATCCGCACGCGCCTTCATAGCCGCCTGACGCAGAGTTTCCGATGGAAACAGGCTCTGTGCGATCACCGACTGAAGTGTGAAGGACGCATTCCGAAGCAGGGAAACATCAAGCAACTCGGGCGCGTTCGCCTCGATAAGATCGGCAAGCTCCAGCAAACGGGCATCTGAACTGTCGGCCAGCTTCTGCAACTCCGCCAGTGTTGTCGGATCCTTGGTTCCACCAAATGCCACAGCCGTGCCGGCCAGCAGGTTCAGTTCCGCTCGAGCCTCCAGCAGCATTTTCAGATTCTGAAAGTCCACTTCTACAAGCGTCTTCAGGGAGTCATCGATGGCGCTGTAGGTGGCCACCGCCCCCTTGTTCAGCTCAACCGAGGCGGACTGTGTCAGCTCCATCATCAACCCACGCAGCTCACTGCTGATCCGATGCAAGTCTTCAACTCCGACATCGATCTGCGCATCGCTTTCCAATGCCATCCGCCGGGCCGAGGCCAGATCAGTCAGGGCGTCCGACACTTCCGACGCGCCCGCTTCGAACTCGGGCTGCATGGTCTCATCCAAGTCCGATATCAACGCCAGCAGCATCTCAGTTGAGGTTGCGACCTTGGCCACCGCGGCATCGATGCCCGCGGTATCATCTGCAATCATCAAAGAGATCATGCCGTCTTTGGCAAGCCCGGCCGCAAGCGATATCTCACCGGCAAGCACCAAGTCCGGAAGCTTCTCGGTATTGAGATTGGTCATGTCCTGATCGATCTTGTTCAAGACCGAATACATCATGTAGGCGAACAGCCCGAACGAGATGCCCATCAGCAGCAGGATCATTCCCATCTTGGCGCGAATACTGCGCAGCAGACCGAAGCGACGGCGGCGGGCGGGTTTGATAGTGGAAGTATCGGTCATTGGCTCACTCTGCGCGCTGGAAAGCCACGCTTGGCGCTGAGGATAGCGCGCGATCGCATGGACAGGAGAAGATCGGGCAGACACAAGGAGAGATTGGCAAAGCAGATCGCGGCTGGCAGAGCGGTATCATGCCCATCGAAACAGGTCCGCTGGCGCATTTTGCATTGCTGAGTGACAACGAGGGCCAAACATCATCTCCAGTATCATTCAGCCAGAAGACTGCTCTGCACGCCCTTAATTTTCGATGAAATCGAAGGCGCTTTACGCATATACTCCGCTGCCCTCACGGAAGAATAACGCGAATTTGCGCCTTTCTTTTGGAGCGATTTAGTTCAAATTCACCACACTGATTTCAACGCCACCATGTCGCCTCGGAGGGCCTACACGCCGTTTTCCCGTTTGGAACAGCGTGCCGCCTCTGCTCCACTCGGCTGCGCCGATACGCAGCGCATGAATGCTCCGGCCCTAAAACTCGCGGCGCAGAGTGCCGCCACTCAAAGGATAGAACGATGACCGAGCTGCCTGCCTACTGGAAAAACCACATCGCCGGGGACTGGGTGGATGGCGGTGCGGGGCGTATTGACGTTTTGGACCCGGCCAGTGGCGAGAAAATTGCCGAACACGCCATGGCAGACGCTGCTGATGTGGATCGCGCCGTGCGGGCCGCGCGGGCCGTGCATCTCTCCGGCGCGCTCAGCTGTATGCGCCCGATCGAGCGGGGCCGTATGGTGCAGGCCATGGGCCGCTACCTGCTGGAACACAAGGACGAGATTGCGCTTACCCTGGTCCTGGAACAGGGCAAACCGCTGTGGGAAGCGGTGGTCGAGGTGGAAGGCGCTGCCCTCTACTTCGAATACTACGGCAACCAGGCCAGTACGGTCGAAGGCCGGTCAATCCCGCTCGGCGCAGGCTACTACGACTTCACCGACTATGAACCAATGGGGGTGTCGGCCCAAATCATCCCGTGGAACTATCCGGTGGAGATGACGGCCCGCTCGCTCTCGGCGGCGCTGGCGACCGGCAATGCCTGCGTGATCAAGAGCCCGGAGCTGACGCCACTGACCAACGCCTGGTTCGCCCATGCCGCAACGGCCGCGGGGTTTCCGGCGGGCACGGTGAACGTGATCTGCGGCTATGGGCATGAGGCAGGTGCCGCGCTGGCAGGCCACCCGGATGTGAACCAGATCGTCTTTACCGGCTCCGTTCCTACCGGGGTCGCGATTGCCAAGGCGGCAGCGCAAAACGTAGTGCCCTGCGTGCTTGAGCTGGGTGGAAAGTCCGCGGCCATCGTGCACGACGACGCCGATCTGGAAGCGTTTGAGAACGATATTCGCTGGGGGATCTACTTTAACGCCGGACAGGTGTGTTCGGCCATGAGCCGGGTGATCGTGCATGAGAGCCGCGCCGAGGAACTGATCGCGCGCGCCGAAACCATTGCAACCGGCCTGTCGGTTGGGCCCGGAGTTGAGCGCACGGAGTTCGGGCCCAACATGGGGGCCATGGTCTCTGAGGCGCAGCGCAATCGCGCCGTCGCCATGGTGGCGCGAGCAGAGGAACAGGGCGCGCGCCTGGTGACAGGGGGGCGGGCGCCAAACCATCCGGGTGCCTTTTTGCAGCCAACGGTGGTCGCCGACGTGACCCCGGACATGGACATCGCGCGCAACGAGGTTTTTGGTCCGGTTCTGTCCGTCCTGACCTTCAAGGACGACGCGGAGGCCATCGCGATCGCCAACTCTACGGATTATGGGCTGGTCGGCGGCGTATTTACCCGCGACCTGGACCGCGCCACCCGCGCCGCCCGTCAGATCCGCGCAGGTCAGGTGTTCGTCAATGAATGGTATGCCGGTGGGGTGGAGACGCCATTTGGCGGTGTCGGAAAATCCGGCTATGGCCGCGAAAAAGGGCGCGAAGCGTTGTGGAACTACCTGCAGACCAAGAACATTGCAATCCGCCTGCGCTGAGCAATCAGCGAAACGCAAAGGCCGCCCACTCCGGGGCGGCCTTTGCCGTTAAAGCGTCCTACTGCCGCCGAATATTCTCCGGCAACCATGTGGCCAGTTCTGGCCAGACCACAAGGATCACCACCATCAGAAGCATCAGCGCCACCATCGGCACTGCGGTCTTGGCAATGTAGGAGATTTCGTGCCGGGTCATGCCTTGCAGCACAAAGAGGTTGAAGCCGATGGGCGGCGTCACCTGCGCGGTCTCAATCACTACGACGAGGAAGATACCAAACCAGATCACGTCAATTCCCGCTTGCCGGATCATCGGCTCCACGATGGCCATGGTCAGGACCACGGAGGACAGACCGTCCATGAACATGCCGAGGATCAGGTAGAACACCGTGAGCACCGCAATCAGGGCAATGGGCGACAGGTTGTAGCTATCAATCAGCCCAGCCAGCGCGCGCGGCAGACCTGTGAACCCCATCGACAGCGACAGGAAGGCTGCCCCCATCAGGATGAAGGCAATCATCGCGGAAGTGCGCGTGGCCCCCATCAGGCTTTCGACAAACGTTGCCCAATTGAGGCTACCCTGCATCAGTGACAGGCCCAAGGCGCCAAGAACGCCCACTGCGGCGGCTTCGGTCGCGGTGGCAAATCCCGTGTACATCGACCCGATGACCACAAAGACCAGACCAAAGAGCGGCATTAGAAAGCGGCTCTCGGCGATCATTTCGCCCAGTGACAGGCGCGGCTCTGGCTTGGGGCGCTGAGCGGGGCTAAAGAAATGCCACCCGATGATATAGAGCATGAACAGTCCGGCCAGAACGAGGCCTGGAAAGACGCCCGCCATGAACAGCTTGGTGATGCTTTCGTTGATGCTGACACCATAGACGATCAGCGTCAGCGAGGGCGGGATCATCAGACCCAGTGTGGCGGCACCTGCCAATGTGCCGATGATCATATACTCGGGGTAGCCGCGCGCCCGCAGCTCCGGGATCGACATCTTGCCCACCATATTGAGCGTTGCCGCCGAGGAGCCGGAGACAGCGGCAAAGATCGTGCAGCCCGCGATATTGGTGTGCAAAAGCCCGCCGGGCAGGAACCGCATCCAGGGTGCGAGACCACGAAACATGTCCTCGGATAATCGGGTCCGATAGAGGATCTCTCCCATCCAGATAAAAAGCGGCAAGGCGGTGAGCGTCCAACTGGAGGCGCCACTCCAGATGGTGGTGATCATGGCATCCCCTGCCGGACGGGAGGTGAAAAGCTCCATCCCAACCCAAGCGACGCCCATCAGCGCAAGGCCAATCCACACGGACCCGCCCAGAAGCGCGAACAGTACAAAGAGGAAAATGACCGTGGTGTAGATTTCGATCATTCGAGGACCTCCCCCTTGATCTGCGGCGCACCGGTCACAAGCATCCGGGCGAGGTAGTCCCACAGCGCGATGGCCAGCAGAACAGTTCCGATCGACATCGGCAGTTGCGGCAGCCAGACCGGCGTATAGACCCAGCCCGAACCGCTCTCGGCCCAGAGCGCGGCCCAGTTCCAGGGCCAGGTTCCGAACATGGACACCGCTGTCAGCAGCCACTCAGGCGCGAAATCCTGTCCCTGCGTGCGATCATTCAGCATCTCCGACAGGACATTTGTCTTGATGGCGTAGCGGGCAAAATAGGTGGCCGTCAGAGCCGAAATCAACATCGCCCCCGCATCGAGCCAGAAATGGTGCCGCCCACCAAGGCTCAGAAAGATCGACACCCGGATGTGCCCCCCGTGGGTCAATGTGTAGGCCAGTGCAAAAAACGACGTCGCGGCCATCGCATAGCCCGCATATTCGGTCGAGCCGGGAAAGGTCAGTGACGCCCAGCGCGCCCCCATCTGCCCGACGATCAACAGCAGGATCGCCACCATGAACAGCGCCGCGATTGCGCCCGCGCCGTTATAGATTCGATCCAGCGCGCCCCAGAGCGGTTGCAGCACCCGGCGCATCGCGGCCGGTCTCAAAATGCACAGCAGCATCAGAGCTGTTGGCACAACGAAGAGCCAGACCCACAGGGGCAAGCCCAGAACAGGTTGCCAGTCACGCATGTCTTGTCCTTTGGATGAATAGACTGATCGGGAGAAAGCGGAGCCGGTTGCCCTGAAGGCCTCCCGGCTCCGTCGCGGATCAGTTTGCCTTGAAACCGTCGAGGATCGCCTGACCATCCTCACCCGCAGTGGCGAGCCAGTCCTCGGTCATTTTTGCACCGATCATTTCCAGTTCAGCCAGAAACTCCGGTCCGGCCTCAACGACATTCATGCCATTGGCCTCAAGCTGCTCAAAATACCAATTGGCCAGCTCCTCGGACTTGGCAGCACAGGCGGCGCCGGTCTCTGCGGCGGCTTTTTCGACCGAGGTTTGCACCTCGGCGTCAAGACCGTCCCAGACCTGTTTGTTCACCATCACGTAGTTGCGCGGCAGCCATGCGTTCACCTTGTAGTAGTGGCTGAGCTGTTCCCAGACCTTGCGATCATAGCCGGTGGCACCGGATGAAATGAACGCTTCCGCCACGCCGGTCGCAAGGGCTTGGGACAGTTCGGCGGCCTCGACCTGTACCGGGATCATTCCCAGCTCCTCCGCAAAGGTGGCCGTTGCGGTATTGTAGGAGCGGAATTTCACGCCCTGGGTGTCCTCGGAAGAGTTCACTTCCTTGTTGAAATAGAACCCCTGCCCCGGCCATGGGCAGGTATAGAGCGTGACCAGATTTTGATCGGCAAGCTGCGCGTTGACCTTGTCCTTGGCGATGGCCCAGAGTTTTTCATTGTCCGCATAGGATGTGGCAAGGAACGGCAGGTTGTCCCAGCCCAGCAAAGGCACCTCATTGGCGTGCGCAGACATGAAACGTTCGCCAATTGGGGCCTGCCCGGTCTGTACCGCACGCTTGATCTCGCCGCCTTTGAAGAGGGACCCGCCGGGATGCACGGTGATGTCGATCTCACCATCGGTGTACTCACGCACCTTGTCGGCAAAGACCACGCCCATCTCGGAATGGAAGTTCGAGGACGCATAGGCCATCGGCATATCCCATGTCTCGGCCTGCGCGGCGCCAGCGGCGATGACGACCGCAAAACCGGCAACGGTGGTCCTCAAAAGTGTCTTGTTCATAGGTTCGGTTCTCCCGTGTTGAATAGGTTTTTATCGTTATGTCTTGGCAAAGCGCATCGGATCAAAGGCGCTCACATCGGCATTGGGCCAATTGCCCGCAATCATGTCGGCCACCAGTCGGCCTGTCTTTGGGCCACCTGTCAACCCGATGTGGTGATGCCCGAAGGCGGTGTAGACCCCGCTGCCTCGCACCTCGCCAATCAGCGGCAGACTGTCCGTGGGCGCAGGCCGGAAGCCCAACCACTCTTCCTCGGTCGTATAATCGAGGTCGGGAAAGGTCCGCGCCACCGTGCGCCGCAGCATCTCGAGCGGTTTTCTGGATTTCACATCGCTCAAGCCGCCGAATTCGACAATGCCGGCACAGCGCAGACCCTGATCCATGGGCGTGGCGACAAATTTGCCTTCGGTCAGCATCATCGGATTGTTGGGACGCTGGCTCGGGTTCTTGAAGATGATGTGATAGCCGCGCTCCGCCTCCAGCGGCACCTCAAGCCCCAGTTTCTTCATCAAGGCGCCGGACCAGACCCCGGCGGAGAGAACCGCCTTATCGCACGCGAGGCGTCCCTGATCGGTCGCGACAGCAGTGATCTGGCCGCCCATGAGTTCAAAATCTTTGACCTCAGCCTGCAGAAAGCGCCCGCCCATCCCCTCAAACTGTGTCACCAGATCCTGCACATAGCTGCCCGGATTGAGGATGAAGCCGTGATCCTTGTTCACGGCCAGAAGGCGCATGTCCGGTGACAGGATCGGCTCGCGCTCCCGCACGGCGTCGCCTTCGATGATCTCTGGGACAAACCCGGCCTCGCGGCGCAAGGCCCATGTATAGGCATCCGCCTCAAACGCGGCCCGGTCGCGATAGACGAAATTATACTCGCTGTCCTGTATCCATTTCGCAGCGGGCATGCCGTCGGTCAGCGCTTTGTGTTGCTCGACACTGTCCCCCACGACGGTGGCCAGCCCTCTCGAAATCCGCCGGGTGTCTGCGTCATTGGCGTTTTTCAGATATTTGGCCAGCCAGGGCAGCAACCGCGGCAAATAAGACCAGCGCATGAAAAGCGGAAAGTTCGGATCGAACAGGTAACGTGGCCCTTTGGGGATCAGACCTGGCGTCGTGACCGGCACGATGGCGCTGCGTGCGAGGATACAGGCATTGCCATATGAGGCCCCCATGCCCGGCGCGCCTTTGTCCACCAGCGTCACCTCCAGCCCCGCCCGACGCAACCAGATGGCGCTGGCCGCGCCCACGATACCGGCGCCAACCACCACGATATGCTGAGTTCCCATGTCTCTACCCTATGTCCTGTTGCGGATCAGATTGTCGGGAACCACACATCATTTCAAATACAAATCATCCGCTCACCGATCACAGGAGATGATAGAGCCGACGCAGTGCCGCTTGCATCAAATCCGGGCGCTTCATGACATCCACCGCGCTCTTGGCCGGCCGGGCAATTCCATCGCGCGCTTTCTCACATGGGGTCAGGCCAGCTTGATGCATCGCAGGAAAGCGGCAGACCCTAGCGCCCTTTTATGGCAATGGTGAACCGGGTCCGCGCGCCTGCGGGGGGCGGCGGAAACGGGCCCGCCCGTCGTATTTGCTGCACCGCCAGCTGATCGAGCTCTGCAGATCCGGAACTCTTTGCCACCCGCACCGTGGTCAACTGCCCTCCGGCCCCGATGGAAAATGCTATATGCGCCACCCCGCGCGCCGAGGTTCGTGGTTTCCGCTGACGCGAAATCTTGCGCATGACTTGGCCCGGATAATTGGATGCAGCCGCATTGCCAGCATCCGTCGACTTGCCCGCGCGCGCACTGCTTGCCCGGGCAGCACGCTGATCTTCCGCCCCGCTTTCGGTTCCCGCCCTTGCGTTAGTGACACTGTTCCCGCGAGGCGCTGCAGTCGCCGGTTTTACAGCAGGCTTTTCAGGTTGTTTGGTCGCCTCCACCGGGGGCGGTGTCGGGCGCTCAGGGGGGCGCGGACCACTGTCGGGCGCAAGGTCTGACTGCGGGACCGCAGCAACCTTTGTCACCGGCACCGACGCCACCACAGAAACCGCATCGGTGGGGGATATCGACGTAGATGCAGGAGCCGAGAGTGTAGGCTGTTCGACAGCTGCGACCGCTTCGGGAACAGGCGTCACTGCGGTCACGTCCTGTGCAGGCGACGTCGGCGCGACTGTCGGTTGCGATGTGGTTTGCGTCGGCGGCACCGGCTCTGTGACCTGCTGGGTGTTAGGCAACGTCTCTGCCTCCACCGGCGATGCGCGGCCCTGCGCGAGATCGGCGAAGCTGCTGCCCAATGCCGCTGGCGCGACGCTGCCACCGCCCTCAATCTCGACAGAGGCCGCCCCCATATCCACGAGGAACGCCGCATGCGCCGCGAGCGCCACACAGACCGAAAGGCTGGCAATGAGTGGTGACCGAGGGATCATGGCATATTCCGTTCCGACAACAGCGAAATGCGGGAGGCCCCCAGTGCGCGCAGCTCCTTGGCGACACGCAACAGCTGCGCGGCAGGCAGGGCACGATCCGGAACAAGCCGCGCCGCAAAGTTCTCCTGCTCTTCCCACACGATGCGTACATAGGCCTCGGGCGAGGTCAGTTCCGCACCCCGAAAACTCAGACTGCCATCGGCGCGTATTACCAGCGCATCCGGCGGTGGGCTGGCCTCCAGATCGGAGGCTTCGACCAAACGCACGGCCGGATCCATCGATGGCGCCAGCGAGCCCGCAACCATGAAGAACACTAGCATCAGGAACACCACATTGATCAGGGCAATGGTCGGTTCACGATGGCTTTTGTTTGCGCGACGGCGTGACAGCATGGCCCTACCCCAGCACCGTCACGGCCAGTTTCGGCTGCTGACGCAGAACCGCCAGTACATCGACCAACCGCTGAGAGGTCACCGTGCCAGCCAGACTGACCAGTACTTGGGTTTCTTCGGCGTCACGGTCCGACCTCAGAACGATCAACCGCGCCTCTATCGCGTCAACCGCCACCACCTCACCGTTGAGGGAAATCTGGTCTGGCGTAAGTCTGAGAAACAGCGAGCGTGTCTCGCCCGATGTGCCCTGCCCGGCCTCCGCTGCCATCAGGTCAACGGTGCCGAACCGGGAAAATGTCGACGACAGCATAAAGAACAGCAGCAACAGAAAAATCACGTCGATCAGCGAGGTCATCGACAACCGCCGCGCATGCCGTTTGCTCAGTCGCAGTGCCATCAGGCCGCCTCGCGCGGGGTGTGCTGTGCCACGCAGTCTGCATCCGGGGCGAAGGCCTGCCGCAGCGCCGTGTTGGCAAAGACGCGGTCCCGTTCAACCGCGCCGCTGAGCCAGCCGTGGACAGCCGCCACCGGCATCGCAACCGCAAGCCCCGCCGCAGTGGTCAGCAGTGCGACCCAGATGCCACCTGCAAGCACAGTGGGATCCACCGAGGTGCCCGCAGATTGCAGCCCCTGAAACGCCTCGATCATGCCCAGCACCGTGCCAAACAGGCCAATGAGGGGCGCGAGCTGTGCGACCATATCGAGAAAGCCCAGTCCGGTCTCAAGCCGCAGGAACAGTGCTTCGGCCTCTGCATCGCAGCGATCAGACACTGCAGAGGCATCATCAGCCGTAGTTCCACGCAACGCCCGTTTCACCGGCGCGACAAGGTAGCTTTGCGAGTCTGACAAGAGTGCCTCCGCAGTTTTGCAGTCGCCACGCTCATAGGCCGCGAGAGCCAGTTTGACGCGACGATGCCGCCCCACACCTGCGCGGCGGAACTGCCAGAATTTATAAAGCACCGTCGCCGCACTCACCACGGACAGGGCCAGCAGGAGGACAACCACGGGTCCACCGATCGCGACCACCTCCGCGAGCGACCCCAGCAGGCCAGACCAGACATCAGACAGCTGCATCATCCCAGAAGCTCCACGTCGGTGCGGCTTTTGAGGTCTAGCCCCTTTTCGCAGAGTGCATTGCCGCCATCCGCAATGCAGCTGCTGGCACCATTGATCAGAACCCGGCCCACATCGGCGCAGGCAATATCGGGCAGATCGAACTGCCGGACCCGCGGACGCCCCGCTGGCAGATCGCGAAAATCAAACAGGGTGAAGGTCATCACGCCTCCGGACTGGTCGAAGAGGACGGTCTCGTAGACCGCCTCCTCGATATCCGTGGCGTGGGTGTTCTGCGCGAGAAAAGACAAGCGACACGCGCTGCCTTGATCCTGAAGCGCGTTCAGTTCGATCTGAACACCCGACTGTGGCGGGGTATCCTCCGCCCCGGCTGCAGCTGCCCCCCCGAGGGAGGAAAGGACAGCTGCCGCAAGAGCAAAGGCATGGACCTGGCTCGGATTAGTCATGACATCTACTCCTTTAGAAGGCTGCAGCCAGAGAGAGCTTGATATTGCGGCCAGACGCGGCACGGGTCGCCAGATGCGGCGTGTACTGCTTGTCAAAGATGTTCTCGACGCCCAGACGCAGCTCCGCCTCTTTCAGGAACCCGGTGTCGATGGCGTAGGTGGCGCGCAGATTGTGGACCGCATAGCCGGGCGTGCTGCGGATGTCCTTGGTCAGCACTGCTTCCCACGACAGATCCAGCGTGTCGTTGAACTTCTTACCGACAGTGAGGCCAAGGCTGTTGGCGGGCATGCGGGTATAGTCGGCGGTGGTGCCGTCCACATAGGACCACTCGCCACTGGACATATTCGCATTCATGTCCACGTAGGCGCCGGAGCCATGACTGTAGGACGCCTCGATCTCCACACCCTCGGTGTTTACACGGTCAACGCTCGCGTAGTCGGTGCCCGACGTGTAGTCCCATAGCCGGGTCTGCCAGAGGTTCACCTTCGCCCGCAGCGTGTCATCACCGCTGAAAACCCCGACCTTAGTGTAGGAGCCGCCCAGTTCATAGGTCACGGCCTTCTCGCTCTGGGTCATGTATGTTGCGTAGGTGGCATAGTCGAAATCATCGAGGATCGGCAGGCCAGCGGTATAAGCCACCGAGCCGAACACGGCAAAACCACTGTCAAAGGCGTAGCGTGCGGAGATCCCGCCCATCAACTCGCTGTTGTCGAAGCTTTCGCCTGCGGTGACATAGCTGCCGTCCGAGCTGGACCTGATGTCCTGTGTCTCGTAGCGCATCGCCGGGGTCAGGCTGAACCCATTGCCAAAGTCGATCTCGTCGATCGCAAACAGCGCAAACCGCTTGTCAGTACCGCCCGGCGCGGAGGAGGCATCGAGACGTTCCTTGTGGATGATCTCCCCGCCTGCCCGCAGATTGTGCTCCGCACCAAAGGCATTGAACAGCGAGGTATTTTTCACCGTCAGCTTGGTGGTCTCATACCGATGGTCGGCGTTGAGCAAGGCAGAGCCGGTGCTGCCGACCTCATCCTGTTCGATATACTGATCAGCGTAGGACAGGGTCGCGGTCAGGTCGACCAGATCGTTGCCCAGCGGGTTGTAGGCATATTGCAGACTGGTTGTTGTGGTCTCGGTATAGCGGTCCACATTGCCAAACGGGATGCTGGCGAAGGCGTCATAGGGCACGTCCTTCTCATCCGAGGTCGTCTGCGAATGCGAGAACGTCAGCGACTGGTTGGCGTTGTCGCCAAAGCTGTACCGCCCCTTCACCAGATAGGATGGCAGCTCGTAGCCGGTGTTGGCCACCTCGTTGCCATCGCCATCGGTATAGTTGCCCTGCTCGCGGTAGGTGTAGTTCAGCAGGAATTCCAGGTTCTCGGTCGGCTGCCAGCCAAGAATGGTGGAGCTGACGCGGGTGTTGGCGTTGCCGTAATACTCAAACGTTTGCCGACCGGAGAGGCCGATCTCGCCCTCGGTCAGATCAGCGGCGTCAATGGTCTGCAGGTTCACCACCCCACCGATCACGCCCGAGCCATACTCGTAGGACCCCACGGTGCCGCGGATCACCGAAACCTCGCGGAACAAAGCCGGATCGGTATAGAGCTGAGTGCCGATGCGATAGAGTTCTTCGGACCCCATCGTCGCGCCATCAAGCTGGATCTGAACCTTCTGGTTCGACCCGTAGGTGCCATCGGCACCATAGCCGCGAATGTTGATCCCCGCGCCGGTGGGCGTGCCAGCGTTCACCAGCGTCACGCCGGGAACGGAATCGATAAGTTCGGCAACACTTCCTGCCTGACGGTCCTGAATCTCCTCGGCGTTGATAACGGTTTCCGGCGTCGCGGTATCGGTTTGAACATCGCGCTTGTTGTTGCCAAGCACGAGCAGGCCGAGGAACCCGTCACCGTCATCCAGATCCTGTGCCGCACTGACGGTTGCAGTCACGGCCAGCGCCATGCCTGATGCAGAGCACAACAGTGCCCGGCGCATTTTGTTGATTTTCATGTCGTCCCCATAGGTCTGATGCAAGTCGATACCGCATGCTCGCCTTGGGGCTGGCTTGGTGTCTGGCGCGTTGAGTGGCCCGATTATTCTCTGTCATCAAGCCTTCGCACTTGCGGCGCCTAATTTAATTTATTAATTCTGTCAAGAAATATCCCGATGCGCATATGACTCTCTCGCACCGGATGTCAGCCTGATCGCCCCATCCCATGGGCGCACGCCAGCAGTATCCCCAGACACAAGAATCGAGGACCCTGATGGATCAGGACAGACCCACTTCGGCAGAAGACATTCGCACTCTGCGCGCCGAGAAAGCCTCTCTGCGCGCACGGGATTTCTGCGACACCTACGGCTTGGCAGAGGCGCAGCTTGTTGCGGCCTATACTGGCCACGGATCGACACGACTGACGGCACATCCTGATGAGCTGATGCCACGCATCGAACGACTGGGCGAAGTGATGGCGCTGACGCGGAACGCCTCCTGCGTGCATGAGCGCGTTGGCACCTATGGCAACTACAAAAGCGGCCCGCATGCGGCGATGATCCTGCAACCGGAGATCGACCTGCGGCTATTCCCATCCCATTGGGTCAGCGCCTTTGCGGTGGAGACCGAGACCGACGCGGGCGTAAAACGCTCGATCCAGGTCTTTGATGCGGCGGGCGATGCGGTGCACAAGATCCACCTGCGTGACACCTCAAACCACGCGACCTGGGCAGAAGTCATCGCCGAACTGGCCAATGGCGACAGCTCCGACACGCTGGAGGTCGCGCCCCGCAAGCCGGCCGAGACCCCGAAGGTCAACCATGACAAGCTGGACCTGCTGCGCAGCGAATGGTCCAAGATGACCGACACCCATCAGTTCCTGCGCCTGACCTCGAAGCTGAAGATGAACCGTCTGGGCGCCTATCGCCACGTCGGCGCGCCCTATGTTGATCGCCTCGACACCGGCGCCGTGGACGCGGCCCTGCAGGCGCTGGCGGGCAGCGGCACCGAGGTGATGCTGTTTGTCGGCAACCGCGGCTGCATCCAGATCCACGGCGGTGCAATCGAAACGCTGAAGGCGATGGGCCCGTGGCAAAACGTGATGGATCCGCGCTTCAACCTGCATCTGCGGTTGGACCATATTGCCGAGGTCTATGCGGTCAGCAAACCGACCCAGCGCGGCCCCGCCCTGTCGCTGGAGGCCTTTGATGCCGAGGGGGGCATCATCCTGCAGATCTTTGGCCGCCGCACCGAAGAACTCGACAGCCGCCCGGCGTGGCAGGAGATCCTCTCCGCCCTGCCCCGCAGTCAGGAAGAGGAGCTGGTCTGATGCGTCGTACGCTCCTCGCCGCCAGCCTGTCCGCCCTGCTCTGCTCTTCCCTCGCCGCACAGGCTGCGGATCGGGTGTTGTCCATCGGCGGCTCCGTCACTGAGATCATCTACGCATTGGGCGCCGGTGATCGACTGATTGCCCGGGACACCACCTCCACCTACCCAGAGGCTGCCAATGACCTGCCGGACGTCGGCTACATCCGCGCCCTGTCGCCCGAAGGGGTGCTGTCGGTGGACCCGGACCTTATCATCTCAGAAGCTGGCGCTGGCCCGGTGGAAACGCTGGAGGTGTTGACCCGTGCAGAAATTCCTTTTGTCGAAGTGCCCGATGGGTTTGATGGCGCGGGCATCCTCGCAAAGGTCGCAGCCGTTGGCACCGCGCTCGAGCTGGAAGAGGAAGCCGCCGATCTTGCCGAAGGCCTGAGCACCGGGCTGGACGCGGTTGCCGCAAAGACTGCATCGCTGCCGGAAACGGAGCGTAAACGCGTGTTGTTTATCCTTTCCACCCGCGGTGGGCGCATCATGGCCTCAGGCACGCATACAGCCGCTGATGGCATCATCCGGATGGCGGGTGGCATCAACGCGCTGAGCGATTTCGAGGGCTACAAGCTGATGACCGATGAGGCCGTATCCCGGGCAGCCCCAGAGGTTATTCTGATGATGGATCGGGGCGGCGATCATGGTGCACCCGATGCCGAATTGCTTGCCTTGCCTGCCATTGTCACCACCCCGGCGGCCAAGACCAAATCCGTTGTGCGGATGAATGGCCTCTATCTGCTAGGGTTCGGCCCACGCACAGCCGACGCCGCGATGGATCTCGCCCGCGCACTTTATGAGGGGTTGTGATCCATGGTCGCGTTAAGTGAAACCAGCCCTCACAGCCTCACAGACCAGGCACGCCCCCTTGACCGCCGCATCTTGGCGCGACGGCTTAGCGTCCTTCTGGTTGGCCTGCTCGCCATCGCCGTTGTGATCAACCTCGCGCTGGGGGCTTCAGACATCTCGCTATGGGGGGCGCTTGGCAAGCTTCTCTCGGGCGAGGAGCTGACGACGCTGGAGCGCGTGGTCCTCTGGGACATTCGCCTGCCTCGGATCATCCTCTGCGTCTTGGTGGGCGCGGCGCTGGCGGTTTCGGGCGCGGTGATGCAGGGATTGTTTCGCAACCCTCTGGCGGACCCCGGACTGGTGGGCGTCGGGGCCGGAGCGGGACTGGGGGCGATCATCTCCATCGTTCTCGGCGGGCTTTTGCCCGTTGGGCTGCAAAGCCTTTTTGGCAGCTATGTCACGCCCGTCGCAGCCTTTGTCGGTGGCTGGGGCAGCACTCTGGTCCTGTACAGAGTGTCCACGAGGGGCGGGCGCACTTCGGTTGCGACCATGTTGCTGGCTGGGATTGCCCTCGGGGCTCTGGCGGGCGCAGTTTCGGGTATCCTTGTCTACATGGCGGACGATCAGCAACTGCGTGACCTGACGTTCTGGTCAATGGGGTCGCTGGCGGGCGCGACATGGGAAAAATCCATGATCGCCGGTCCCGTGATCCTGCTGGCCATCGCGGGCTCAACCTGGCTGGCGCATGGTTTGAACTGCCTCGCACTGGGAGAAGCGGCGGCAGCGCATATGGGGATACCAGTCCAGCGCATGAAGAATGCTGCCATCTTCTCGGTGGCGGCGGCCACGGGTGTCGCGGTTGCTGCAACCGGAGGCATTGGCTTTGTCGGCATCGTGGTGCCGCATGTGCTGCGCCTGGCGACAGGGCCGGATCACGGCACATTGCTCCCGAATGCAGCACTGCTGGGCGGAGCACTACTGTTGGGTGCAGACCTGATCAGCCGCACAATCATCGCGCCGGCGGAACTGCCCATCGGCATTGTCACGGCCGTCCTAGGGGCGCCGGTGTTCTTATGGATCCTGCTGAAGCGTCGGGGGCTGGTGGATCAATGACCATGCACGCAGATCACATCAGCCTGACCATCGGCAAGAAGCAGATCCTCGACGACGTGTGCTTCACCGCACGCCCCGGAGAGGTCTCTGCCATCGTCGGCCCAAACGGATCCGGCAAGTCCACCCTGCTGAAAGCCATGGTGGGAGAGTTGCCCTGCGATGGCGACCTCACCCTGAACGGGCGCAGTTTGCAGGGCTATAAACCGTGGGAACTCTCAAGTCTACGCGGGGTCCTGCCACAAGCAACGACGCTGGCCTTTCCCTTTACCGTTCTGGAGGTTGTGCGCCTCGGCCTTGCCGCCGGGATCGACGCCAACCACCCTGATCGCCCGTTTGAAGCGCTCGCCCGGGTGGACCTCGACGGCTATGCCGGGCGCCTCTATCAGGAGCTTTCCGGCGGAGAGCAGCAACGCGTTCAGCTTGCCCGCGTCCTGGCGCAAGTTGGCCAACCCCGGCGTGATGGTCATCCGTGCTGGCTGTTTCTCGACGAACCGGTCTCCAGTCTGGATATCGCACATCAGCTGACGGTGATGGATCTGGCGCGGGAGTTTGCGCAGGGCGGAGGCGGGGTGATTGCAGTGATGCACGACCTCAACCTGACCGCAATGTATGCCGACCATGTGCATGTCATGGCCGCGGGACACACCGCAGGTGCTGGCCCGGTTGCCGAGGTCCTCACCGACGCGCGGCTGTCAGATGTTTACGGCTGCCCCCTGCGCACCGGGATCGTGCCGCCAGATGTGGGCGTATTTGTCCTGCCACAAACCGCAAGAACATGATCTAAACGCCCTGACACCGATGCCAAAGGCCCGCGCTTCACCACAGCGGGCCTTTGGTTTTTCGAATACCCAAGACCGCGCACCGTAATCAAGCCGACGCAACCTGGGACACGGTATCGGGCCCTGCCATCACCGAAGCCATGCAGCGCAGCAGATGCTGCTTGTTGATCGGCTTGGACAGGAAGGAATTCATGCCAGCCGCCGCGCAGGCCTCCCTGTCGCTGGCAAAGGCATTGGCGGTCAGCGCCACTATGGGTGGTTGAAAGCTCTGCTCGTTGCGGATCAAGCGCGTGGCCGTGAGCCCATCCATCACGGGCATGGACATGTCCATCAGCACCACATCCGGCTGACAACTCGCGCAGAGCTCAACCGCCTCCAGCCCGTTCTGTGCCTCGATCAATTCAACCGACAGGTCAGAGAGATATTTGCGGATCAACAGACGATTTGTGCGATTGTCCTCCGCCAGGAGAACCTTGCTGCCGCGAATGCGGTCCAGATCGGGTTCCAACCTGGCCGCGGGTGCCTCCAGCTCGCCCACCGGCGGTTTGCACTGGACATAGAGTGAAAAGCAGCTGCCCTCGCCCGGCGTAGAGCACACGGTGATGTCGCCCCCCATCTGACTGGCCAGATGGCGGGAAATCGTAAGACCGAGCCCGGTACCACCAAACGCACGCGTCGTCGCTGCATCCGCTTGTGAGAACCGCTCAAAAATATTCCGCAACTGAAGTTGCGACAGCCCAATACCGGTATCGTCGACATCAATGGTCAACGCATAGGGGTTGCCCTTGGCACGCATCACGCGGACATCGATCCGGCCGGAAGAGGTGAATTTGACGGCGTTCCCGACAAGGTTCACGAGGATTTGCCGCAACCGACCATCGTCCGTGCGCACCCGGTCCGGCAGGTCGGGCGCATAGTCGACGTTCAGCAAAAGCCCCTTGTCCTGCGCAACAGGCCGCAACAAGTCGACCGCGCTTTCGACACATGTTTCAAGGTTGAAATCCACATCTGTCAGCGACAGCTTACCCGACTCGAGACGAGACAAATCAAGGATATCATTGATAATCTTCAGAAGCGCCTTGGACGACGTGCGAATGACCTGCACGTATTGCTCTTCCTCTTCCGGCAGATCGGACTCCGACAGGAGATCAGCCATCCCGATGATACCGTTCATGGGCGTGCGGATTTCATGGCTCATGTTCGCAAGGAACTCGGACTTGGCGCGGTCTGCCTTTTCGGCGGCCAGCTTTGCATCGGCAAGCTCTGCCGCATTGCGTTTGGAGGCAGTGACATCGCGTTCGATCCCGATCACCATGCGCAGTTCGCCAGTTTCATCCTGCACCGGCACAAGGTTTGTATCGACCCAGATTTTCTCGCCCGACTTGGTATAGTTCAGGATTTGCCGGTGTAGACGCTCACCGCGCGCGATATGTTCGGCGATCTCCCGAACCGTGGTCAGGTCGGTCTCCGCCCCGTTCAAAAGATCGCCCGGCCGCTGCCCCTTTGCCTCTTCGATGCTGTAGCCGGTCATTCGGGTAAAGGCGGCATTGACCCAAAAGATACAGCCGTCAGCTCCGGAAAGAATGATGCTGTCGGAGGCATTCTGAGCCACGGTCGACAGTTGCTCCAGCTCCACCTGCTTGTGCTGCAACTCCTGTTCGCGCGTGCGCAGTATCTTGATCGCGCTGCGCCGGATAGCGGACAACCGGCAGGCCATATAGGTGGGAACGATGATCAGAACGCCGGCCGTGAGCAGGATCAAGCGCATAGGCCACAGATTGTGCGGCTCACTGGACCAGCCACCGCGCGGGGTCGCTGCCATTTGCCAGGTTCCCGTCGGCAGGGCGATATCCATCAGAACGGCATCGCGCTCAAAAATCGCCTCATCTCCGTAAAAGACGTCGCCTTGCTCTCCCATGCCATCACGTCCAGCCAAGGCGATATCGAGTGTCGCGCTTGCGTCTGTCAGTCCGGCATCCGCATAGACAATCTGGGCATCCACAACCGTTGAAACGATGCCCCAGAATCGCCGTTCCTCGCCTTCATCGACAAAGATCGGAAAACGACCGATGAACCCGCGCCCCCCCTGAACCAGCTCGACAGGGCCTGCCAGCACCACATTGTCAATGTCGCGCGCACGCAGTGCGGCTTCTCTTTGGGCATCGTTTTGATTGTAGTCCAAGCCGAGGGCGGCCTTGTTGCGTTCATAAGGATAGACCATCGTCACCACGAGATCTGGCGCAACCGCGATGTTCAGGATTTCTGGCATGTCGCCGACGGCGATGGAGGCGATCTCGCTGAAACGCTCCTGTGACATGGTCCGATCAAGCGCCAGAACGGCCACCAGTCCCTTGATCAGCTGGAGGTCGGCATTCAGATGCCCTTCAAGACGAGATCGGATCAAACCGGCCTCGCTCTGCACATCCGCGCGCAGGCTCTGTTGGTGGATCGTCCGGTTCTGTTGCTCTGCGAAAATCAGCGCGACAATGACCACAAGCAAAGCGATCAATGTTGGCAGATAGGTCCGGTTCACCACAGCCAAACCGGCTACTCGGCCCCAATGGCGCACCGCTTATGCCTCCGTGTCATAACAGGATCCTCAACAAGATGACTGGCTACATTGTCGCAGCTAAAACTTCCCGGATCGTTAACCCACAATCATTCCGGCGCCAGCCCTGAGGACATGCGACTCTTTGAAAGATTGAAATCTATTGAGCAGGAAACGCAAGAGGTTGATCGGCATCACGCGCAACTGGGGCGCAACGCCATGCCAATGCAATCCTAGACCGCGCGGGCGTTCACTGATCCCGGAGGACGCAATGACGCCCGATCGGAAGCATCATCGGCGCACCTGAGACCGGGTCGGAAACGACCTGACACTTCAGCCCGAACACCCGGCCAACCATTTGCGGCGTCAGCACATCAGACGGGTGCCCCAT
This sequence comes from Tritonibacter sp. SIMBA_163, assembly GCF_046535935.1. NCBI lineage: Bacteria > Pseudomonadati > Pseudomonadota > Alphaproteobacteria > Rhodobacterales > Paracoccaceae > Tritonibacter > Tritonibacter sp. SIMBA_163. The sequence goes on along the minus strand of NZ_JAWJBP010000005.1, from coordinate 7,667 downwards.
TGCTTCAAGCCGACCGGCCACCATCGCCGCGAGCCAATCGCAATAGCGCGCAGCTAGGTTCAGATCGTGCAACACCATGACGATGGTCGTGCCGCGCGTGCGATTGAGATCCACGAGAAGGTCAAGAACCTCAATCTGGTGATTGATATCGAGAAACGTTGTCGGCTCGTCCAGCAGCAATATGCCGGTTTCCTGCGCAAGTGCCATCGCGATCCAGACCCGCTGGCGCTGCCCTCCAGACAGTTCGTCAACATCGCGGTCCGCAAGGGCGGCAATGCCCATGGCCTCCAGCGCCGTGGCGACGGCAGCGTCATCCTCCGCCGACCACCTTGCCCATAACCCCTGATGCGGGTGGCGCCCACGGCCAACCAGGTCGAGCACCGAAATACCGTCCGGCGCAACCGGGCTTTGTGGCAACAGACCCATAGCACGTGCCAATTCCTTTGGCGGCATGCGGTGAATCGATGCACCGTCAAGCAGCACTTCGCCTTTGGAAGGTCGCAGCAGGCGCGACAGGCTACGCAACAAGGTGGATTTGCCACAGGCGTTTGCACCGACAATTGCCGTGATCTGCCCCTCCGGCACGGTAAAATCCAGCCCCTCGAGTACGGCGCGGTCGCCGTATCGGGTCTCCAGTCCGGTCGCGATCAGGGATTTCCGTCTCAGATGCTGGTTCAAGACAGCGCTCCTTTGCGGTGCATGCGAATGAGAAGATAGAGCAGATAGGGTGCCCCCAATGCGCCGGTGACAATCCCGACCGGATAACGCGACGGCAAGAGAAACTGCCCGGCATAATCGGCAGCGAGCACAAGCACGGCACCCGTCAGCGCAGACGTTATCAAGAGCGGGCCACTGGCGCGTGTCATCCGCGAGGCAATCGGGCGAGACAGGAACGCAACAAAGGCGATCGGACCACAGACGGCGGTGGCGACCGCGATCACCCCTACCGCCGACAGAACGACAAGCAAGCGGGTGCGCGCCACTGAGACCCCAATGGCCGCTGCGGCCTCATCCCCCATTTGGAGCGCACCGAGCGCCCGCCCCTGCAGCAGAAGCATGCCGCCGCAAATCCCCAGTGTTACGATCACCGGCACCGCTTGCATCAGTGTCGCGCCGTTCAAGGTGCCGGTCAGCCAGCGCAGGGCTTCTTCCAGGCTCCAGGCCGGGGCTTTGGACAGCGTGTAGGCGGTGACACTCTGCAGCATCGCCGCAACGCCGATCCCGATCAGGATAAGCCGCCCGCCTGCCACGCCATCGCGCCACGCCAGCAGGTAGATCACCATGGCGACCACAAGCGCGGCCAGCACGGCAAACACAGAGACCAGCCCGCCGGATGCTCCGAAAAAGACGATGGCAAAGACCGCTGCGGCCCCCGCTCCGGCGGAAATTCCGATGATATCAGGACTGGCAAGCGGATTTCGCAATAAGACCTGGAACGCCGCCCCGGCAAGGCCGAAGCTGAGGCCGCCAACCGCCCCGAGAACCGCCCGTGGCAGGCGCAGTTCACGCACCGTGAACCCGACTCCTGGAACCTCATGCCCCCATAGCACCCGGATCACATCAAGCGGCGCAGTCACGGATTGCCCGATGGCCAGCGTAACACATACCAACGCCATCAAAAGCGCGCCCAGCAGCACGCAAAGGCTGCGCAGCTCTCGGCGACGGCGGTCGCGCTGCAGGCGGATGCTCTGGATCAATGGCGCAGGCGCTGCGAGGGTTTTCATAGCTCACGTATTCTCTTGCGACGCACGATCGCAATGAAGACCGGCGCGCCGACAAAGGCGGTGACAACGCCAGCTTCCAGCTCTCCCGGGCGGGCCAGGAAACGGCCCAGCACATCCGCCAGTGTAAGCAGGACTGCGCCACCCAGAGCGCTGAGCGGCAACAGCAGACGGTGATCGACGCCCGCAATCAATCGGCAGGCATGCGGGACCACAAGACCGACAAACCCGATCGGCCCGCAGATCGCCGTGGCTGCGGCACAGAGAAGAACTGCCCCCAGCGCCGCCATGAAACGCAGCCGGGCCACCCGTGTTCCAAGCACCGCTGCGGCCTCATCCCCAAGCGCAAGCATATTGAGCCCGCGCGCGCTGAGAAGCGACAGGAGCAGGCCCACGCCAAAGAAGGGCAACATCGGGCGGATCGCCTCGAAGGTGGCACCGCCCACACCGCCGATCTGCCAAAGCTGAATTCCCCCGGCAATATCCCCGCGCGGCAGGATGATCGCGAGTGTCAGAGATGCGAGCGCGACCGATGTGGCGGCACCCGCCAACGCAAGCTTCAACGGGGTTGCCCCCCCGCGACCAAGGCTGCCAACCGCATAGACAAAGATCGCGGCAATTGCTGCGCCTGCGCTTGCCACCCAGAGGAAGCCAGTCAGCGACTGCATGTTGAACCACGCGACCGCAATCACAACAGCCATCGCCGCGCCGGCGTTGACGCCAAGAATGCCCGGATCGGCAAGCGGGTTCCGGGTAAGCCCCTGCATGACCGCTCCGGAAACGCCCAGCGCCGCCCCGGCCAGCGCCGCAAGGAGCGTTCGCGGCAAACGCATCTGAACAACGGCCTGCCCCAACGTCTCGTTCCGCCCACTCAGACCACCCAGGACGTCGCCCCAGCTCACGTCTCGAGCGCCGTAGCCCAATGACAGAAATGCCGAAACGCACAGCAGCGCCAGCAGCAGAGGGACCGCCCCCATCGCGCCGAGGTAGCGGCGAGACGAGGGCGGTGCGGGTGCGTTTCGCCCCGTGCAGCCAGTGGTCGCTTCCTCGGCGGTCGATGTCATTCGGCGTTCCGCGCAGCCTCAGCGAGGCGGGCAACATAGGTCTCGAGAACCCAGTCGATGGCCAGCGGCGTCGGGTTGGCTCCGGTTCCCATCGGGTCATTGGCCATCAGCACCAGCGCATCATTCTCGATCACCGGCATGCGCGCGGTCAGGGGATTGTTCCTCAGGCTCTCCAAGAGGTCCTGCCCGCCGTAGGTCACGGCAATGTCGACGTCGGTGAAACTGTCGATCCGCTCCACGCTGATCTCGCCCGAGTATCGTCCCGCCTCAGTCGCATCGCGCACGCTTTGGGGGGAAATCATGCCGAGGTCTTCAAAGAACTGCACCCGCAGATCATTGGCCGAATAGAATCGAATGACGCTCAGATCACGTGCCCGCAGATGCGTGATGAACATCGCGCGTTTTCCGGCGATTTCCGGGTATTTGGCGGTGATCGCTGCGATCTTGTCCTCGACTTCGGCGACAAGTGCCTCCCCTTCCTGCGCCATTCCCATAGCGGTGGAATTGAGGCGGATCACCTCACGCCAGCTGGTGGCCCAGGGCCCGACGCTATAGGCGACCACCGGAGCGATCTTGCTCAGAGTATCGTAGTCGGACTGGCTGATGCCGGAATAGGCGGCGAGGATCAGATCGGGTTCGGTGGCGGCGACGGCTTCGAAGTCAATGCCATCGCCCTCGTCGAACAGCGGCGGCATGTCCGCATCCAGTTCGGCAAGCCTCTCTTCGACCCAAGGGAAGACACCATTGTCGTCGTCATCCCCGAAGTTGACCTTGGCAAAGCCCACGGGCACCACCCCAAGCGCCAATGGGACTTCGTGATTGCTCCAGCCGATCGCCGCGATACGGGTGGGTTTCTGCGTCACGACCGTGGTGCCCAGCGCGTGTTCCACAACGACAGGGAAGGTCTGCGCAGCGAAGCTGGCGTCCTCCTGTGCCATGGCCGGGACGGCGCCAATAGCCGCGAGCGCTGCAAAGGCCAGCAGGACGCCGGAACGCCCCTGTTTCATACAACGACGGAACAGCTGAGACATCATGAACCTCCTCGACGCCAATGATCTCCATTGCCATTTCGAGTTTCACGATGCCCCTCACCGGTCAACCGAAGCAGGCAGGAAAATCAGGGCCAAACCGCCACCAAGGCGGAAACAACCAGATAAACTGACCAAAAAAGTCGGTTTTTACAATACGCGCCACCCTCCCGGCGGATAGGCAGCGGCGCGAACATACGCCCGGCCACAGCCACGCAACCACTTTCCCTCGGGTGAGTGCCGCCAGTCCCCCGTGTGCTCTGTTCCCCTCGCCCGGTGGTCCTGGCTCTTGGACCATCAAACGAAGCCTCAGAAACAGAAAAACAATAACCAAATGGGACCTCTAGGATGACCCTTGAAACGCCAAACATCAAAGGCCGACGCCTGCGCGCCTTGATGGCAGGTTGCACGGCCCTGATCGCCGTTCCGAGCCTTGCCATCGCGCAAGCCGATGACGAATTGATCGTGCTTGAACCGATCACGGTTCAAGCTCAGGACGACACGCAAACGCTGGTGGCAAGCGAAGTGACCTCCGGCTCCGGGCTTGCGACGGATGTGATGGACACCTCCGCCACAGTCTCGGTCGTAACCGCACGCGAAATCCAACAGCGCGGCGCCCAGACGATCGAGCAGGTGCTGAACTATACTGCAAGCGTGGTGACCGACTACTACGGCGCAGACAGTCGTTTCGACTACTTTAGAATCCGTGGTTTTGATGCCTACACCTATCGGGACGGGTTGAGGGTCGGCGCCTCCTTCGGTGGGCTGCGCGAAGAGCCCTATGCGTTTGAACGGGTCGAGGTCGTGAAGGGCGGCAACTCCACCACCTTTGGCGTGTCGGATCCCGGTGGGTCGGTGAACTTTGTCACCAAGACGCCAAAACAGGGTCGCCACGGCGAGGCCTATTTGTCGTTCGGCTCATTCAACAGCAAAGAAGTCGGGTTTGACTTCGGCGACGATCTGAATGCGGATGGGACCCTCTCCTATCGTCTGGTTGGCCTGGTGCGCGACGCAGATGCCGAATGGGATTTTTCGCGTGATGACGAGACCTACCTGGGCGCAAGCATTGCCTGGCGTCCAACTGCGATGACCAGCCTCGTCTTTGCGGTGGATCGGCTGCACCGGGATGGCGTCCCGGGCGGTGGCGGCCATCCAATGGACACGGACTATGACGCCAGCCGCTATTTTGGCGAGCCTGATTTCAACTATCGTGGCGTTGATCGCACCACGGCCTCCCTCATGTTCAATCATGAGTTCGACAACGGGCTACAGCTGGGTGTATCCGCGCGCTACACCGACAGCGCCTCCGACTACGGCTATGTCTATCTTGATGACCGCAGGAACATCGCGCCCGGCGCCAATGTGGTGGATCGTTTTCTGTTCGCCAACGATTCATCCGGCGATGACTTTGTCATAAATGCAAATCTTCAGTATGATGCCAGCTTTGGCGCCATCGACAGCCGCACGCTGGTCGGTATCGAATATTCCGACAGTAGCGACTACAATACCGCCTGGTGGTCCGCCGTCGACCCGATCGACCACACCAATTTCGCCTATACAGGCGGCGGCTATGACCTCGACAGTATCGCGCCCTACCAGGTGCGCCGTACAGATCAGACCACCAAAAGCGTATATCTGCAGGAAGAGCTGACCTTCAACGAGCAATGGATCGCCAACTTCGGCCTGCGCTACGACGAAGGTGAAACCACGCAGACCAACCTGCAGACCGGCGCCACGTCCAGCGGCGACTACGGCGAGACAACCCTGCGGGCGGGTCTCCTTTACAAGGTCGCGCCGGACCTGTCCGTCTACGGCAGCTATTCTGAATCCGTGGTCCCGGCCGGCCTTACTGTTGAACCGGAACGCGGTCGTCAGCTGGAGGCAGGCGTCAAATACCGTCCGGCCGGTGGGCGTGCCTTGCTGTCCGCCTCGATCTACGATCTGACCAAACACAACATGACGGTCACGAACCCGACCACCATGATGGATGAGACCATCGGCGAATCCAGCGTGCGCGGTCTCGATCTCGAAGCGAAGGTTGACCTCTACCGGAACTTCTCGATCATTGCAGGCTACTCGCACCTGGATTCCGAAATCGTCGATGACGGTGACGGCGGCAATGAAGGCAATGCACTGCAGTTTGTTCCCAGCAATGTCGGCTCGCTCTGGGTGAACTACACGCTGGAGGGCGCTGGCAATCGGGGCGACATGGTGTTCGGGCTTGGTGCGCGCTACACAGGCACAATGTGGTACGACAATGCCAACACACGCGAGGGAGACTCCTTCACAGTGGTCGATGCCTCGTTCTCCTACGACATCCGAGAGAATACCAACCTTCGCCTCAACGTCACCAACCTGTTTGACAAGAAACACGTTTCAGGTGGCATCGGCGCTAACTGGTATTCACCCGCACGTACCATCAGCGCCACCCTGACCCGTACCTGGTAAACGCTGCTTTGCTTCAGTCCGGCCCTGTCATGGGGCCGGGCTACACACCTTCGCGATCATTCAACAGCCGCCGCCAGCTTGCTGGCGTATGTCCGGAGACATCCCGAAACACCTTGGTGAAATGGGACTGGTCCGAAAACCCGAGCCGTGCCGCCACGTCTGCAACGCTCAAATCCGTATCTCTCAGCAACCGTTGTGCGTTGCTCACCCGCCGGTTCTTCTGCCACCTGACAGGTGTCAGACCAGTGGTGCTCTTGAAGACATGCGAGAACCAGCTTTCCGACAGGCCGACCAATTGCGCCATCTCAGAGATCGACATGCGCTGCCCACCGCGCTGGTCAAATCCCTGTCGCAGCTTTCGCATCTGGTGCGCAGTCAATCGCCCGGCACTGGGTTTTGCCTTGGACAGCGCCGGAGAGAGCGCTGCAATCACCATCGCGCAGGACAGGCTTTCAAAGTAGAATTCATCATGCGCCGGATCGGAAATCTCCGACATCAACAGATGCGCAAGGGCCTCGACCTGAGGAGAGCCTTCGGTGCTGATTGTGCGGCTGAACATGTCATCAACCACATGCTCCCCCAGCGAGGGCGTCAACAATTGACGCAACCAGGCCGCTTCGAAATGCAGGTCCAGATGGCGAAATTCATGCGCCTTGCTAAAATAGCTGCTCAGTGACTGCCCCGCCGGAACGAACAGAGCCGTCGACAGCGACTGGCCACTCCGCGCTGCAGTGTCGTGACCCTCACTGATGCGCACGCAGGACATGTCATCGAGAAAGATCATCAATCGGGGCACATCCGACCAATACGACCCATGGGCCCCCACATCACTTCTGGCCTCCCAGTGTATCCCCAGCATCCGCGCACAGCGTCGCCAACGGGCCGGAACCGTGACCTCAATCCCTTCGGTCTTTCCTTCGAAATTTTGCAGCAACCCCACCGCGGTCTCTCCACGCTCTGTCCAGATTGTCTGATGGCGAGGCTGTACCAGGGGCTCGAAACCGATTGCTATCGATCAAACCGCCCTCTGGGCATGGCGGGCTTTCAGGTAGATTTGATCCGCTGAATACATCTCACCAATGCAACTGTCCATCGGCCACCCGGCATTCATGCCGCCGACGCATCGCAAGGCAGACTACCCGCAGATATGCGCCCGCCTGACACGCGGGCAAAACGCGCCGTTCATTAGCTTCGTTCAGCGGAGAACGTCTGAGAAGACGCCCGGACCCTGTTCAAGCAAACCCAACCACTTCGGTCTGTTGCCGCGGCTCAAGCGCAAAAAGAGTGTTTTCACAGTTTTCAGCTAGTGGTGATGGGGGCTCTGTTGCGCAAATCAGGTTTTGAGCTGGCTTCCCCTTTCCCCAGACGGACTTATCCTACGGGCTCTGTGATGGGTATGCCAAGAG